>DAOLNX010000058.1:0-21654 GCA_035416785.1 Smithellaceae bacterium
ATGTACAAGTTTCAGGCGCGTTTAGGGAGAATCAATCTTGCCATGCGCAGAGCACCGCAGCCTATTATTGGCTTGTTTTTTGGAGCAGCGGCAGGCGTGGGTTTTAGTTTTGCTTTAGCGTCGGATATACGAATCATCACTCCTGACGCCCGTTTTTGCGCCGCTTATATCAATATCGGCCTGGGTGGGGCGGATATGAGCTGCAGTTATCTGCTGCCGCGAATTATTGGAGCAGGACGCGCCTATGAAATCATGTATCTGGGAGAATTTATATCCTCCAGTGACGCTTTGAATCTGGGGATGGTAAGTAGAATGGTTCCCAGAGAGGAGCTTTATTCAACCGGCCTGCAAATGGCCAAAACCATGTTGACCAAGAATCATTTTGCGTTGAGGCTGACCAAGGAAGCCATCAATATGAATCTGGATGCGGGCGGCATGGAGCAGGCATTGAATATGGAAGACAGAAATCAGATTCTGATTACTCTGGCTTCGGGCGTGAAATCAACGGTTTGATGACATCAGAACCGGGTTGTTTTGCGCAACATTAAAGGGAAAAGATGAGAATCAGGCCGTTGGCAAAATAAAAGATGCGGATGTATTTGCCAAAGCGATCCAGCTCTTGCCAGTTTTGAGCGCGGTGGATTTTTATCCACAGACGGACAAGAAGCGGCACCGTCAGAAGCGAACACCAGGCCAAAGGGGATAGGTAGCTGCAAAAAATAAGCACGACAAGCGATGAATAAACCGTGAGGCAGTAGAACCACAATCCCCACAGGGCTTTCTTTTTGCCCAGACGAACCGCCAGCGTCCGTTTTCCTGATTGTTGATCGGTATCGATATCCGGAATGCTCTGATAAAAAAGGATGAAAGATACCATCAGGCCGATGGGTAGAGAAACAGGCAGGGCAGACCAATCGACCTGTTTTTGCAAAACCCAGAAGCAGCCCAAAACCATGACAGGACCCATGTTGATGCCGACAAAAAGCTCCCCCAATCCGTGGTAGCCATAGCGGATGGGAGGAGCTACATAAAAGATACTGCTGAATGCGGCAAAGGCCATCAAAGGCAAAATGGCCCACAGTTGAATCGACCAGGCAAGCCCAAAACCAATGACGGATGCAAAAAAATAAAGCAATAGGATGGCGTTGCGCAGTTCCAGCAGGCTGATTTTTCCTTCGTGCAGCACGCGGGAACCTCCGATGGCATTGCCCGCATCCGTGCCCTGGACATAGTCAAAATAATCATTGGCAATGTTTGTGGCAAAATGAACAAAAAACGATGCTAAAAGAATCCCGGCAAAAGGCATAATCGCAAAAGAACCCTGCTTACCGGCCAAAACGGCTCCGGCGGTGAGCGGGATGAGAGTGGCGATGAAAAAGGGTGGGCGGCTGGCCTGCACCCAAGCTTTAATTTTTTCTTTGTTCATAACGGGCTTCTTATATCAGATATTTCCATATCGTGCGAAGAATCTCCTGAGGATATTGGATATGAATGTTGTGGGAGGCGTTCTTGAACACCTCCAAAGTGATACCGGGAATCCAAGCCTGAATGTCCAGGCCGGCTTGATGATAGGCTTTGTCTTGCTCGCCGCAGAAATAATGAATAGAAACATTGGCTTCGGAAAGCAGGCCTGCCAGAAACGCTTGATGGCCGACACCCAGCAGATTCAAGGCCCGACGATATTCCTCGACCGGATGATGGATTTTTTCCAAAATCAGTCCCGGAAGATGGTCTGTTTCCGAAAGCGTTTGGAAAAGAGGCTGACGGTACCAATTTTGCAAAAATTTCCGAAAATCTTCCGGAGAATGAATGTTGGCCAGGAGAGCCTGATCCCGTATCCGCCGATTTTTCCTTTCGGACAAATCGGCAATGCCGAAAGACGCGGATTCCAGAAAAAGTTTATGGATACTGCCGGGGGAGACCAGGGCAACATGCTGGGCGACTCTGCCCCCCATCGAATATCCGAAAAGCGAAAAGCGGCGGATGTCCAGTCTTGCTAAATCTTCCAAAAGGAGAGCTGCCGTGTCTTCCAACCCGCCCAGATGCTGCAATCGCAAAGAAGAGCTGAAAAGGGACGCGCCATGTCCCGGCAAATCAAAAGAAATGCAGCGAAAAGAATCGGAAAGCCCTTCCATGAGAGGTAGAAAAGAGCTTGCCTGCCCCATGAACCCGTGGAGAAAAACCACTGCCGAAGCGTTCGTAGGGCCGATTTCCTGATAACTCAAAGTAGTTTTGTTCATGGGGGTGTGCTTTCTTCAGACAGAGTGCGGGCAAGTCTGGTTAGGGAATTTCTGCTGAATTTCATTTTTCCCTCCAGATGACAAGGTTCCAGTCTGATGATTTTTTTGGGCAGTTTGTATCCCGGCAGGTCTTTTCGCAGCCGGTCCAGAATGCTTTTTTCATCAAATATTCCAGAGGTTTCCACAAATGCCCAGGGTGTCAGGCCATATTCCCTGTGCGGTGCCGGAACGACGATGGCGGTGAGAATGCCTTCTTGCTGCAAAAGGCAATTTTCAATTTCCAGAGGGGATATATTTTCGCCACCAGAAATGAAAATATTGTCCGTCCTTCCCTGAATAACAAGATTTCCCCGGGCATCAAAGGAGCCGGCATCCGCCGTGACAAAAAATCTGTCCGGATCCGGAGACAGGTTTTGGGGGGCAGATAAATATCTTTTAAACAGCGTTTTTCCGCCCAAAACGATGAGGCCGTCTTGTTGAATGCGGATTTTGCGATGTGGCGCTGCCTGTCCGGCGCTGAAATAATCCTGTCTGGGGCTTCCCTGCGCCACACCTGTTACCTGTGCGCATGATTCCGTACATCCGTAGGTTGGCATGATCGGAAGGCCAAGATCAAGCGATTTGACAATCAGCCACTCGGGTGTCGGTGCGCCGCCAAGCATAATGGTTTTCATTCGTTGCAGGCAGGAAAGAGCTTCTTTTTGCTCCAGAAGGCGGATTAACTGAGCTGGAACCACAGAAATCACCGTTGGTTGAAATTGTTGAATCGAATGGGCAAGGTTTTGTTCCGGATCCGGCAAAATGCAGGCGCTTCCGGATAATAAAGTTCTGACCCAGATGAGTGCGCCGCCCACATGAAAAAGCGGCAGGCATAAAAGCCAGCGGTCGGAGGAGGTAATGCCTAAAAATTCGTTCGTTCCCAGGGCGCTGTAAATATAGTTGCCTACCGTATGGACAATGCCTTTGGGGGCTCCCATTGATCCGGAAGTAAAGATGGCGCTAGCTTCCCGGCTAAAAGGAACCGCGCTCCATTTTCTATCCGCAGGCACGACATTTTTCGGATTCAGAATCTGCGCGGCAGGAACAACTTTCCCGTCATAATCTACCGATCTTTTTTCATCTGTGATCAAAAGGGAGATTTGGGTATTTTGGAATAAACCGGTGAGCGGCGCTTTGTAATCCAGCGGAAGATAAAGAAAATCAAGAAGCCAGGCGGCAAGAAACAAATAAAGATGCAGTTCGCTGTTGGCGCCGTGCAAGGCAATGCGCTGTCCTTTGCCCACACCGGATTTGATGAGATTGACCCAAACGTCTGCAACTTTTTCTTCAACATCCCCGAAGGTCCGGGATGCGAATGATGTAATGAGCGCCGGTTGATTTCGGTAGAGTTGAAAAAGGTGGTCGAGGCGAATGGCGTCCCTGAAGATGAATTTTTGTGTCATAGTTCTTCCCTTTCAAGGCAAGCATGGTTCAGATGCATACCTTCCGACAGCATCTTGAGCGGGATCGTCAGTTTTCCGTCAGAAATCGCAGGTGTTGTCGTGAGCACGTCATCCGTCAGATAACGCAGCGTGTCCAGCCCGTGCGCTGTTTGATGATGCGGATTGACGATGGACAGGAAAGCACCCAAAATGGCCAGGGTAATTCCAGTGTTGAAGGAAGAGCTTAAAATGATTTTGATCTTCAGCTTTTTAGCGCGGCTCATGAAGTGGGCCATGCCGTGCAGTCCCTGAAGTACACCCGGTTTTAGAATGACGGCGTGCACAGGTGGAGGAAGCGCAGCCGGATCGGGATGAAACGGATCAAGGTATTCGGACAAGGATTCATCAAGCGACACGGGCCAGGGAACTGCGGTTGACCCGGCGGCCCCGGCATTTTCCAGGGGCTCTTCCGCGTATTCCACGTCTTGTTGCTGAAGAGAAGTATAATAATACCGGTAGGTTTCCGCCGAAAGAGTTCTGTTGCCGTCCAGCCTCAGCTTCAGATCTTTGCCGATGGTTTCCGCCAGTCTGAAAATCCAGTAGATTTCATCGTCGGCAGGCAGGCGGCCGATTTTCACCTTGATGGTTTTTACACCGGATTGTTTCAGAAAGAGAATTTGCCTCTCTGAGTCCGCGGCGGATGTGTCCGGATAAAAAAGCCCGTTTACCGGAATTTCCAGCGGATCCGGAAAGGGCGGGTTTCGGTGTAAATCGTTCAAACCGTGTTGAAGGTCAAGGCTCAACAGGGCGCTTTCGATGCCGAAGAGCGTGTGCGTTGCGCTTTCAGAAAGCATTCCGGGTATGATATTCGATCCGGGGATCAGAGGATCGAAATTTAATTGCATCGGCCGGTTCAGAAGCATCTCTTTTGCCGCCGACAGATCCTTGCGGCATTGATCGAGAGGGATTTTATCCAACCCCGGCAGGGGCGCAATTTCTCCCAGGCCTGTTGCGCCTTTTTGATCGGTAAGAGCAAGTATCAATCCCTTCCGCTCCCGCAACAAGACATTTCCCACCTTTATCGGCCGAATCAAGGGAATCCGGAAGCGGTAAAGGTCAACAGCGGCGATGTTCAATAATGCCATGGAAACTTCTTAAAATTCTTGGGACGTTTTTGCAGGAAGGAATCGCGTCCTTCTTCTGCCTCCGACGTTCCGTAGGCCAGACGGGTGGCTTCTCCGGCAAAAAGCTGCTGTCCCACCAATCCGTCATCCGGCAGATTGAAGCCAAACTTCAGCATCCGCATGGCCGTGGGTGACTTGGCGTTTAGAATGTCTCCCCATTCGAGGGCGACTTTTTCCAGATCCTGGTGGCCAACAACTTTATTGACCATGCCCATGGCCAAAGCCTCTTCGGCGGAATAATTGAAGCCCAGGAAAAAGATTTCGCGAGCCCTTTTCTGGCCGACCTGCCGGGCGAGATAGGCTGATCCATAACCGCTGTCAAAACTGGCCACGTCCGGATCGGTTTGCTTGAAAATGGCGTGCTCGCGGGAAGCGATGGTCAGATCACAAACCACATGAAGACTGTGTCCGCCGCCCACCGCCCAGCCGGGAACGACGGCCATGACGATTTTGGGCATGAAACGGATCAGGCGTTGTACTTCCAGAATATGCAGACGGCCCAGGCGTCCGGGGTCCACCTTCCGCCCCTTTTCATACTTGTAGCCGTCCTTGCCGCGAATGCGCTGATCTCCGCCGGAACAAAACGCCCAGACGCCGTCTTTTGGGGAAGGACCGTTGCCGGTCAGCAACACGCAGCCGACGTCGGTGGTCATACGGGCGTGGTCGAGCGCCGTATAAAGTTCATCAACGGTTTGAGGCCGGAAAGCATTGCGAACCTCCGGCCGGTTAAAGGCAATCCGAACTGTTCCCCGATTTTTCGCGCGATGATATGTGATGTCCTGAAATTGAAAGCCGGGTACGCTGCGCCAGATTTTGGAATCAAAAATTTCTGATAACATGGGTCTTTCCTTGTGTTGAAGTATTATGTCAGGCGTGCCTGCTGCATTGCCTGAAAAATCCGAAGGTCATTTTCCGGTGACAGGAGAACTTCCAGCAGGGTGGATTGCTTGCTTTGCAGGGCAAGGCGGTATTTTTCGGCCAGTTCCTGCGGCCTGTCGATTCTGAAATAAGGCAATTCAAACTGTTCGGCCAGCATTTTAAAGTTCAGGTTGTGGGGTGCCGTCATATAGGGATGGAGAATTTGCGGAAAACGGATCATGGGCAGCCGTTCAAAAATTCTGCCGCCGCCGTTATTCACGACGACCAGGATCACCGGAGCTTTGCTTTCCCTGAGAAAAAGCAGGGAATTTAAGTCGTGGAGAAACGAAAGATCGCCAATCACTGCGGTGACCGGGCATCCAGCGCCCTCAGCAAAACCGATGCTTGTGGCGATATTACCCTCAATGCCGCTGACTCCGCGGTTGGAGATGACGCGAATATTTCGGACGACAGACGGCAAAACAGCGTCGAAAGCGCGGATGGCAATGGAATTGCCCAGGTACAATCCGTCGTTTTCCGGAATTTCTTCAAGCAGGGTTGAGGCAATCAGGGCGAAGCTTAAGCTTTCCAAATCCATACAGCTCTTGACCAGTCGGCGCAGTCGGTCCATTTGCATCATGAGGTGGTTGATGCTGTCCGCAGATGATACCGGGGAAAGTTCGCTTTTTAAACGAACCGCCACGGTGGCTATTGGCGCGTTTATGCGCAGGTGAACCCGGTGGGCGGGATCCCGCAATCCGCTCCGGGGGCTTACCTGAATTACGGTTGCCCTGCTTTGCGGAAGAATGGAAGCATAATAATGCTTGGAGACAAGACCGGATCCGAATTGCAAAATAATATCGGGATCGTACGCATTGATCAGCCGGACCGCTTCAGGGTGATCCAAACTGAATATCTGCCTTGTGGCCGGGATGACACTTTTCAGGGAAGAGGCAATGTCGCAGAAAACCGGCCAGACGATATTCTGTAAAAGTCCGTCCAGTGCTGGCGCGTCCTGGGGCAGGTCCAGACGGCCGATCATGATCATGCCCCGGCTTGCGGTCTGAATGGCGTTGACCAGAACAGACAGGTCCGGACAGACGTTGTTCCGGCAATAGGCTGTGTAGGGTTGGAAATGCTCATAGAGGCGGCTGGCTTTTTCGATTAGATCTGCTGCTACAGGGGGGTGTCCGGATACCTCGGGGGTTAGCGGGTCACGAAACGGAAAGTTAACGTGTACCGGGCCTTCCGGATGGCTGATGACATGATTCAGCTTGGAAAGTAGTGCTTCCAGGGGATATGCGGCGTCGGGACAGGGTAAAAAAAGCGTTTTGCGGCAATAGTTTCCGTAGAGATCCTGCTGGAAAATCGTCTGATTGGCGTCACTTCCGACCAGTTCCGGAGGACGGTCGGCGCTGAGAATAATCATGGGAATGTCTTCTCGGGAGGCTTCAATGACGGCGGGATAATAATTTGCGGGCGCTGTGCCGGATGTGCATACCAGAACACCGGGGCGTCCGGTCGCCTTGGCGTAACCCAGCGCACGGTATCCTGCCGCCCTTTCATCGATGCAGATTTTCTTAATGGCACGGTTTTCATAAGCCAGAGCTGCAATCAGCGGGGCGTTGCGATTGCCGGGTGATATAAAAAACGTGTCGATTCCGTTTTTGAGGAATTCAGCAGTAATGAGAGAGGACCAGATCTGGTTCAGATGGCCGGTCCATGGCAGGGTAGACATTAGTATTTCCTTAATATCATTTTGAAGTTGTTCATTTTCTTTTCCGTTTCCGCCCATTCCGCCTGGGCGTTGGATTTTCCGACTATGCCTGCGCCTGCAAAAAGATGCAACTGATTGCCGTGAACCAGCGCCGAACGGATGCCCACTGCAAAATCAGCATTGGCTTTATCAATCCATCCGATAGGTGCGGCATACCAGCCGCGACAGAAACGCTCGCTTTGGCGGATATGGCCAAGAATGTTTTCCTGAGGATAACCGCCGACCGCGGGGGTGGGATGGAAGGAACGGGCGATTTCCAGAGGATGCGTCTGTCCTCCGGTCAAACCGGTATAGCGTGAAATGATGTGTTGGACGTTTTTGAGTTTCAGAATTTCTTCCGCCGATTCGATCCGGACCTCATTGCAGTAACGACGCATTTTGGATTCAATAAAGCCGGAAACAAACCGATGTTCTTCTCTTTCTTTACGGCTGTCCAGAAGTTCGGCTTCAAGTCGCTGATCGTCGAAATCATTTTTACCCCGCGGGCGGGTTCCGGCTATGGCTTCCGCCAGAATCCGGCCGTTGCGGATACTGATCAGTCGCTCGGGAGAACGGCCCAAAAAGGCAATGTCGTCATCCAACTGATAAAAAAAGGTAAAGGAATTTTCTTCAATGCCGGATATGGCTTTCAGGAGCTTTGCCGGGTTCCAGATGCCGGATTGGGTGAGAATTTTCTTGCGTGCCAGAACAATCTTCCGGAAAACTTCGTCGGAGATGGATTGCAGGGCGTTTTTAATCATTGAGTTCCAATGCAGTTTCTGAGGAAGCAACATAATGGACAGGCTGTCCGCTTTAGTCACTTCGGGAAGCTCGCTAAACCGGTCGTCCAGATAGCGGAGCTTATCGGCGATTTCCCGGAGAACCTGCGAAACAGGCAGTTTCCGGGAAGTCACATAGTTCAAAGACACACGGGATCCACCCGAATTACGGCGGAACTCGACAAAGGGCAGCGTAAAACGGCAGCGGCCGAATCGCTGCCATTCCGGCGAAGGCCGGTCGTCTTCATCGAAAGAAAAACCGCCGAACAGAGGCACCGTTGCATCTGCTTCCCAAATATTGCCGATCTGTGGCAATAGGTCGTGAATGGTAGGGGCCTCAACCGTCAGCGCACTTTCCAGCCCGGCCAGAATAAAGGGATCGTCTTTGGCGCTGAAATAAAACTTTTCCGGAATGCGGCAGGAGGAAACGGCGTCCAGAATCGAAAAACCGGAATCTAGATCTCGGGACAGACGAAAAAGATAGGGCGCCGTTTTATGCTCATAAGTTTGCATCAGACGATCAAGGTCTTCCCGAAACAGCGGATAAAGCAACGGGACGGCTATGACAGGATGATTGGCAATGGTTCGTTCCTCTCATGATCACTTGTATTTATCGGATGCCGACATAATATAACCGGCCGTCGATGTCAATGAAAATGCCGGAATCCGCCATGAAGCTCCAGTCTGCATTGGAAATGGAAAAATGGTGAATTTTTCCTGATGATTTCATATTCAGTGATTTTTTTGTTTCCATTCCTTGTGCAAAATCTTCTTAAGAACTTATATTTCTTGTTGACGCATGGAAGGTTGACATCCCTTTCAGTTTTACATATAATAAAAAACATTAATGATGAAATGAATTCATCAATAAAAATCATCACGGGAAGCAACAGACTGTAATTTGCTTTTAAAGACAGCATGATTAATAAAGTAGTCGTAAAATTTAAAGATAATAAGGTATTAAGAGGACAGACGCTTAATTTTGTGCCAACCAATCCCTCTTTTCATCTACAGCAGACCACAGGGGCTCCCCTACACGTTGAGATAGAGGATTTGAAAGCCGTTTTTTTTGTCAAAGACTTGGCCGGCAATAAGAATCACCGGAAAAGCTATAAAGACAAAGTCATAGGTGGAGGCCGTAAAATTGAGGTGACTTTTCTGGATGGTGAAACCATAACCGGCTATTCATTTGGCTATGACCCCAATCGTCCTTCATTCATGATGGTTCCGGCGGATAACCAGGGAAACAATCAAAGAATATTCGTGATACGATCCGCAACTTCCAAAGTGACCATTTTACCACAATAGGCGCCTGTTTTGTTGGCATGATCATCAAAAGATACGGTGTCACAAACCGTCTTTATCCGGCAGGATTGACAGGCCAGGGGCAAATGGATATATTACCGCCGAAAAACATAGCAAGCAGAAGGTGCTTCCATGATTCGTTATTTTAATGCCGAGCAGATCCCGGCGACGGCAAAGGCATTTGTTCAGGCCGAGAATCTGGTGGCGCGACATTTTCGCTTAAGTGAGGTTGATTTTCGTAAAAACCGATATGAGTTAAAAACCCTTGCTTTTTTAGAGAAGCATGAAGTAAAAAGCGGCGCATTTGCTCATTTGTGCAAATATTCTTATGAAAAAAACACCGGTCAGGTGTCCGAAGAAAAAGGAAGATTTGATTTTTACCGGGTATGTCTTCAGGACAATAGCATTCTGGATGCGTTGGATCGGGCAAACACCTTTGTCAAATTCGCGCCGTTAATGCTTTATATTGCCGTTCATGAACTGATTCACGTATTTCGGTTTGCAAATGGAACGATCGATTTCAATGCGCCGCAGGAGGAAAAGAAGCAGGAAGAAATAATCGTACACAGCTTGACGCGGAGCGCTTTGCAAAATGTGCGGCAAAACGATTTGGAAATCGTTCTGGACTGTTTCAGCAATGAATATCAAATAGGAGATATATATAATTAAATCAGGAGGTTGATCTATGCCTATCTATGAATACCAGTGCAAGAAGTGCGGAAAGCAATTTGAGGCGTTTCAGGGAATTACTGAACCGGATTTAAAAACCTGCAAATTTTGCAAGGGGAAAGTTCACAAAATGATGTCTCTGTCATCCTTTACCTTGAAGGGTACGGGGTGGTACGCCACGGACTATGCGGGAAAAAAGACGCAATCCTGCAAGTCTGAAAAGAAGGAAACTCCGGCGGCCGAAAGTTCTTCGACGTCTACGGAATCCGCTTCAGCCACAAGCGCCAAGGAAGATTAAACCCCTTGGAAAGTATCCAGCCGCTCCAGGGCAGACAGAAGATAATCAAAACGGATTCTTTCTTGTTCCAGCCGTATGCGGTCGCCCCAGTAATTCCGGCGTAACTGCTCGTAAAGTTTGCTTTCTTCCGCACGGAGTCGTACGAGGGCTGCTGTTTCCGGTTTTGGTTCTGTGCCCCAGAGCGGCTGATGTTCCAGAAGAGTAGTCTGATCCATGAGAAACGAAGAGCAGTCCGGATAGATCCGCCGCAATTGATTCAAAATGGCAAAGCCATGCGTGTCAATGTCTCCCCAGTAATGAATTTTCCTGCCCGTCAGCCAGGCGATGTCTTCAAGGTGGTTAAAGCCGTATCCGGCGCCAAAAATCACCATTGCCCGGGAAACTTGCGGAAACGCCAGAAAATTGATTTCATTTTCGGTGATAAACACTTTCGATACCGGCAATTCAAGCGAGGCAAAGGAAGCTTTGGAGATCGTGATGTCCTGATCGGGTGCAGCGGAAAGCAGCCGAATTTCCGGATCAAGCAAGCGAAAACGTACGCGCAACGGTTTATCCAGAAACCCATAGCGACGGCAAAAACCGGAGATACCGCTGCTTGAATCATCAATGGCTTCGGAAGGCAGAACATAATCAAGGAGTTCTGTCAGGACGCCCCGGTGTCCTTCGATAAACTTGGTGGATATTTCCGGCAGATCGATTTGCCTCAAATAGATTGCGGGGCGCGGGTGTGAGGCAAGCCAGGCGACGATCGAGAGCAGATGCGGCCACTCGTTTGCCAGTTCCAGCGCTCGTAAGGGTTTTTGCGCTACCCAACGCAGAAGCTCAGGTTGGCGGACGCCTGTCATTTTTACCAGAAAGACAAATTGTTTTGCCGCTTTTTGCTTGTTAATCAGTGCCAGGGCGTCTTCCCGTGTATCAATCCAAATTGCCGCAGGAATGTCATTGGCGCCCAATATGCGGTGGTTGACTTGTCGCCACTCAATCCGGAAATGTCCCGCGCCGCTCGCCAGTTTGGCGATCCAGTCGCGCACCTCGTCAAAGCGATTGCTTAAATCCCCGGAATCCGGAGCCTTGAGGGTCAGGCGGCGGGGGAAAAGCGTTGTTGGTTCCAAAAGAGACGTCAGAAGCCATCCGTGATTCCAGAGTTTTAAAACCTGCGTCTGGATATCTGCTGGTGTTGTCCAGTTCATGACGACATCCTTTGTTTCTCATCCCGGTACTCCTCGATCGTCAGGTTGCGCAGCGCCGAACTGCGGCCGTCCCGACTGTGAACATAGCCGACGCCGGCGACAAAAGGTTCGATAATATGAATCTTTTGCAGCGGAGTGACAATCAGCAGTTGCAGATTGAGCTGCTCAAAAAGCTGCAATCCATACTGGGCGGATTCATCGGAACCGCGCCCAAACGCCTCGTCAATCACCACGAAGCGGAAAGAGCGGGAACGTACGGCCCCCCATTCCAGTCCGAACTGATAAGCGAGGCTTGCGGCAAGAACCGTGTAGGCAAGCTTCTCCTTTTGTCCTCCCGATTTTCCACCCGAGTCGGCATAATGCTCATGTTCCGTATGATCTTCCCGCCAGCGCTCGCTGGCGGCAAAAACAAACCAGTTGCGCACATCTGTTACTTTGGAAGTCCAGCGTCTGTCCAGATCGGTGTATTCTTCACGTCCCCGAAAACGCTCGATGATCCGCTTGACCTGCAGGAATTTGGCTTCCGAATATTGGGTGTCTTCTGAACCGGAAAGCGCTCCTTCCGTGCAAGCGCGGAGTTCCGTCTGGAAATCTCGGATATCCGCGTCCAGATTCATTTGTGCTTCCAGGCTGATATAGCGTCCCGGATTGTAGTCGATTTGGGTGAGTGAAGTGTTGATCTGGACGATGCGCTCTTTGATGGTCTGGCGTTCGCGGGCCAGCTGGGACTGAAAATTCGCCACTTCCCGAATGGTGTTCTCATTGAGCAACTCTTTAAAACGGCCTTCAAAACGGGGCAGGTCATCAGCCCGAAGCTGATCCAGCATCGCTCTGAACTCAAAACCCGCGTCCAGATGAACATCGACATCCCTAGTTTCCAGCGGCCACTCCTTTTTGTATTCAGTCATGGCCTTGATCATTTTTTCGCCCAATCGGGATAATTTTTTTTCTTCCGCGTCGATTCGGCCCTGCATCCAGTCGCGCATGTCCCGCTCTCGCTGGTCACAGGATTCAACGGTCAGGGGCTGGCGGTTTGGCGCCTCCTCGCGCATTTTTTCCAGAAGGTGGAAAAGAGCCGTAGCGGTTGATGGGGTTTGCGAATAAAGCGATTGCGCCTGTTGCCTCATCTCCTGGGCGGCAGAAATTCTTTGCTCCGTTTTCGAACGCTGGTCCTTCCGTTTGTCAAGCTGACATTCCGTTGTCTTCAAGTCGTTCTCCAGTGCGGCGAGCTGCACGGAAAGGATTTTCAGTTGGTCGGATGCGGCTTCCAGCTCTCGTTTTGCATCTTCCAGACGGGAAATGGCGACAGCCAGCGGCTGCCAGTCCAGATCACGGAAGTCGGAATATTCGTCAAGCTTTGCCAGAACCGCAAGACGTTCCTTGAGGACGGACTGTTCCTTTTGCAATTCGCTGATACGTTTCGCCAGATCGCCAAGGCCGGCTTCCTCTTTCCTGGCTTCCTTTTCCAGCGCGGCGATTTTTTCGACGTTGCTCCATCCCAGCACATAGCGCCTGCGGTCGTCAAGCCGGTGCCGGTCATCTTTTTCATGACGTTCACCTTGGGCCTTGATTTGTCCGGATCGAGTGATGGCCCGGCTTTCGCGGCGAAATTGATCCTGGGTAAGGCAACAGGCCACGTCAAAGCGATGCGCTACTTCACGTTCGATCCAATCATAAAAGGGCGAGCCGGTTTTGATCTGAATCTTGTGGGCAAGAGAATCGGGATGCAGGGACGCCGGCTTTCCGCGTCCCTCGGTGCGAACCCGGAAATAGACAAGAATACCGCGAAGATGAGTTTTGTCCACCCAGTTTGCCACCCGGGCGTAGTGCCGATCCGGAACCAGTATCGACAAGCCGAAATTACGCAGCAGACGTTCAATGGCGCCTTCCCAGTCTCGTTCTTCCGGGAGCACTTGCAGTAGTTCGCCGGCGAAGGGCATCTCGTCTTCCTGCAGGTTTAGTGCTTCGCAAATCGCTCGCCGCATGGCAACCTGCTTTTCGTCGATATTGCTGATGCGCGCCTTCAGACCCGCGATTTCGGCTTTGAGCTGGTCGTAATCCGCCCGTCGTCCGGCAAAATGAACACTCACCTCATTAAGATCGTTTTGCGCGCGAGTTTCTTCCTGTTCGGTTGTGTTCCGCAGAGCCTCCATATCTTTTTGCTGCTTCAGAAAAGTTTCCCCAGTCGTGGCGGGAGGCTCTCCCAGCCGTCGCGTAAGTTCCTCATAACGGGTGGCTTTGACTCTGCGGTGCGCGAGTTCTTCGCGCTTTTGCAGAATTTCCAGAGCGATGTTTTCAATTCGGTCGCCGCCGTTTTCCGCGATGGCCAGACGAAGCTTACGTTCCTGAGCCTGCCGGGTTTTTCGCTCTTCTTCCAGTTCCCGGATGGCGGCAAAGTGGCGTTTCAATTCCTCTTCCAACAGGGCAAGGCGCTTTTCCAGTAAATCCAGTTTCAGAAAGGCAAACCAGGGACGCAGAGCGTCGCGGCAGGCGCGCAAATTTTTCACTTCCTGGTTCAGTTCCCGAAATCGTTCGCAATCGTCTGCCAACGGCTCCAGCATTTCGACCTGTCGTTTGGCCTTCAGCACTGCTTCATGCGCCCGGTTGAGATCCTCAAAGTGTCCGATTAATGCGCTGATGCGCGGTCCGACGTCAAAAGGTTCCAGCATGGAAGAGCGCACGAAGTCGGTGAGGTTTCCGACGGACTTGAGCGATACGGTCTGGTGAAACAGATCCAGCGCCTGCTCGTTGTCGATGCCGAAACGGCGGCGAAACCATGAACCATAGGGAGGAAAACTGTCAAAAAGATCAACGGTGGAAAGACGCAAACGTTTGCGCAGCGCCTGTATTTCGGACCCGAATCCTGAAAAATCCGTGGCAATGGAAAGGTCTCGTTCACAGGCGGCATACAGGCGGACCGGTTGAGTGTTTGGATCTTTCATCCAGAAAACCTGGGCCAGCGTGATGGTTTTGTTGTAGCCGGAATTGTGGAAAACGCCGAGAATCACCGAATAGGCGTTGCAATCACGCAGAGCAACCGGCTTGGCGCTTCCCAGGGTATCCATTCGTTCGGACTTGTAATAACCCAGAACATAGGAACGTAGGGATCTTTCGCGGCTGTCGGCTCCGGCCGCCTTGTTATAGGCAACTTTCTGGGCGGGCACCAGCAGCGTGGTGACGGCGTCAACCAGTGTTGATTTTCCCGAACCGATATCTCCCGTGAGCAGACAATTCTTTCCACTCATGCGCAACGTCCAGACCCGGCGGTCAAAGGTTCCCCAATTATAGACCTCGAGACGCTGCAGACGAAAACCTGCCAGACGGTCATCGGCCAGAAATTCGAGTTCCAGAGATTTGTTCATGGATTTCCCTCGGGAGTCTGCAGTTTGTGATACTGCGCCAGCCGTTCATCCAATTCGGCCAGCCATTGCGCATCGACAAAAGCCTTTATAATCCTGCGCACTTCAATCATCTGCCCCTGACCCCGCAGCCGGCGGATAAAACCCAGCTCGGCAATTTTGTTTAAGGTGACATCGACCTGATCGATCAGTTTTACCTCATTTGTGCCCGCGGGCAGAAAAATCCGAATGAGTTCCACTACCTCATCCCGGGAAAGAATCAGGCGTGTATCGCCGCCGCCTGCGTCAAACTCGGCCAGTTTCTTGCGCAAAAGCGCGATCATCAAACTGACCGAATAGGAAAGCTGCCTTCTGGCGATCAAGCGCGGGGTTCCCGTCTGGTCATCCTCGTCCAGCCGCGAGCGTAAGAACGCGTATCCTTCCGCTTCATCCAGCATCAGTTCCAGGCCGAGCAAGGCTACGTAATCCCGGACACTTGCCTGGAGATTCAGAAGCAATCCCCATCCTGCCGGATTTTCGTCCTGGTAGAGAACGCCCTTGAGCAGACCAATGACCACCGAAGAGAGTTCCTGGGGAAAGCGGGTTCCTGTGCCTGCAGCCATATCGGTTATATTCATCAATCCTTCCTCATCAAAATGATCCGCGGCAAATTTGCCCGGCGTCTAACGCCTGCGTCGGTTTGCCATCTTACCTGTTCCTGCAGGCTGTCGTCCACGGCTGTTTGGGGCCAGTCTTCAGCCAAATGCAGATAGGTGATCAACTCGGCCAGACCGTGGCGAAGCGGATGGCGGGAAATGACCTCAGCCAGACTGACCTGGCTGTGGTCTTGAAGTTCGCGTCGGATGTTCCTTTTCAGAACTTCGCGATCCACCACCACCTGCGCATAGAGAGCCGCCGTATCCAATTCCGCATCGCCTTCATCGAGAGCCAGCCCGTCAATAACGGGTTTTAGCGGCGGCTTGTAAAGGGGCCTTTCCAGGGGAAGATCGACAGATGCCTGGGTTTCGGCAAGCGGCATGAAATTGCCCGGGGGAATCGCTTCCCGAAGCGCCAGCGCATGGGTTTCAATGCTGTGCAGGATGTCCATGATGCGGCGGTTTTCCAGCCAGGCCTGGTCATCGAGAAACCGGCGCAACTGTTCGGACAGCCTGGCGACCGTTCGCTGGGTATGCTCTCCCGCCTCCAGCCAGTCATAATGCACGCGCTGCAAACGGCTGTCGGGACGCATGGCGGCAACCGGCGGCAGCGACAGTGTCCGCGCAAGCAGTCGGCTTAACTCTTCCTGTCTGGATTGGGACATCAGAAAATCCCAGAAAGCGCGAAAGCTTTTGCCCTGATCCGAATTGGCGATAGTGTCGCGCTCGCCCATAATCTCTTCCAGCAAAGCGCCTTTGGAACCTTCCCAAAGAGCAATCCGTTCGCGCACCCGCCGGTCGAGCATGCGGAAATTGTGTTCGACCTCGCGAAAATCGGTCAGAAGTTCACGAGCCATCTGCAAAAATTGCTGGAAACGATCTTTAATGGCCGTGTCATCCAGCAGGGGAATGTCTCCCGTTCCGATGCGATCGATTTCCGCGTTGATTTCGTTGCGGCGCTTTTCCAGTTCGGCAATGCGCACTTCCGGGTCCGTCTGGCTTCCCTCGCATATTTGCCGGAGCAAATCCATTAAAGTCAGCAGGCGGGATTCTGTTCCTACAAAGGCTCGTTCCGTCAGGCTTTCCAGCCAAAGGAGAGCCTTTTCCGTCGCCGGCGTCAGGTCAAAGTGCGGTTCATCGGTGTCGGCCGGGTAGAATTTGCGAAGCCAACCCTTGTCGTTTTCCGCCCAGTCATTGAGGTAACTTTGCGCGGTTCCCGGAAACGCATCTGCACCCATTTTTTCCCGCAACACAAAAAGCTCATCTTCCAGCGCCTCGGCCAGAGCGGCTTGTGGCAGATTGCGCACATTGGGGGCAATAAACACTCGGTGCAGAAAACCGGCCGCCAGAGGAGCGTGCTGGGCGCACAGCAATCGCCAGGCCGGGTGGTTCCGGCGCAACAAATCCAACGTTGAATAATCTAAAGCCATACCGAAGCGATGTCCGGCGCATTTCCGGTCAGAAGTTGATTGAGGGTATTCATCATTTTACTTTGCCAAAATCCTATTCGGACAAATCCGATGAAACAAGTTAAGCTTTGTCTTTGTCAAATAGCAAGTACAAAATCATCGGCGGACTTATGGTCATGCCGACACAATCTCTTGCGGTCGCGGATTGATGTAAGCGTATAGCCGTGCTTCGGACGGTAGATTCCTGTCGTTTCATCAATGCCTATAAGGCGTATCCGTTTGTTTTGTTTTTTCCGATCATCGATTGACAACAACTCAAGGAGCGGATAACCTGCCACAGCCTGCGGTAAAAGAGCGAAACAGGAGAGAACAGCATGAGTACGTTCAAAAGACAGCAAGAGCCGGTTTGCATTCATACGTATTCCGGCATTGCATTTGATTTACGAAACCCGAAGCCTGAAATGATCCGTATCGGGGACATTGTTCATTCGCTGGCTCTGATCAATCGCTTCAACGGCGCGGCCCGGTTTCCTTACAGTGTGGCGCAGCATTCGCTTTATGTGGCGAGTCTTCTTCCAATGTCCTTGAAATTGCATGGTCTTTTGCATGATGCGGCTGAGGCCTACGTAGGTGACCTGGTCAGCCCGCTGAAAAAAATTTTATCTGAATACAAAAAAGTCGAGGCGGATATTGCCAAAGTTGTCGCGGATGTCTTTGGTCTTGCCTATCCGGAACCCGAGGAGGTCAAAAAAGCCGATCTGGCGGTTTTATCCGCCGAGCGGGAGCAGGTGCTGCTTCCTTCCTATGGGCCGTGGTATAAAGATTTTCCTCATCCGGCGGCTATTCGTATCGAACCGATGCCTTGGGAGCAGGTTGAAGAAATATTTTCTCTGGAAATCCGGCGTCTTCTGGTGGAAGGTTAAAAAAATACAAAGCAGACGCAAAGGGGTGTGGAAATTATGGAATTGTCAGGTATTTTTCCGGTAGCGGGGATTTTGTTGAGTCTTTTTCTCTTGATGGGGTTTGCCTACAAAGGCTATTCAGTCATTTTGTTTGCCCCAGTCCTGGCGTTACTTGCCGCTTTTATGCAGGGTTTTCCGGTCATGCCAACCTACACAGAACTCTTCATGGAAAAGGCGGCCGGTTACATCAAGCTCTTTTTTCCCGTATTCTTACTCGGCGCCGTTTTGGGCAAGCTCATGGAAGATACAGGGATGGCCAAATCGATTGCGCGTCAGATTGTGAAAATGATGGGGAAGGAGCGGGCAATCCTGGCTGTTGTTCTGGCCTGCGCCGTTCTGACCTATGGAGGCGTCAGCCTGTTTGTGGTGGCTTTTGCTGTTTATCCGCTTGCCGCGGCGATGTTCAAGGAAGCCGACATTCCCAAACGCCTGGTTCCGGGCAGCATTGCTCTGGGTTCCTTCACATTTACCATGACCATGCTTCCCGGGACGCCGCAAATTCAGAATGTTATTCCAGTCGGCTTCTATGGCACGACAACTTGGGCGGCCCCCCTGATGGGAACGATTGCCGCAATGATCACTTGTGCTGCCGGTATGATGTGGTTGGAATATCGCCGTAAAAAGGCCCGGTTCGCAGGCGAAGGTTATGGAACCCATTATCTGAACGAATCCTCGGCGACAGCAAATGCCGCCGGTTTGCCGCCGTGGCATATTTCGCTGCTGCCCCTCGTGGCTGTGATTTCCATTAATTTTTTGCTGACCTTTTTCTGGTCGTGGGATCCCGAGAGCTTAAAGCCGCTTCAGGGTATCGGACTCAAGATGATTGCTCCCAGCGTCAAAAACACAGCCGGGATCTGGGCGCTGATTATCGGATTGGTTGCAGCAATTGTCCTGGCCGTAGCCATTGGCTATCCGTATTTGTCCGGCGAACAGGGATTGCTGTCTTCGCTCAATGCCGGCGCCATCGGCTCATTGCTGGCCATTATGAATACCGCTTCCGAAGTCGGTTACGGCAGCGTGATCTCTGCGTTGCCCGGTTTTAAATCCGTGGCCTCATTTTTGATGAGCATTAAGCTTGGCGGAATCCCGCTCGTTTCAGAATTTTTTACCGTCAATATCCTGGCCGGGATTACCGGTTCGGCTTCTGGGGGAATGTCCATTGCCTTGGGCGTTATGGCAAAAGACTGGCTTGCCTGGGCGAATCAGGTGGGGTTGTCTCCGGAGCTGCTTCACCGGATTGCCTCCATCGCATCGGGCGGTTTCGACACCCTGCCGCATAATGGCGCAGTGATTACCCTTCTGGCCATTTGCGGTATGACTCATGTCAAATCCTATGCCGATATCGGGGTTTGCAGCGTTGTCATCCCCTTTCTGACCGGAATCCTGGTCATTTTCCTGTACACAATAACCGGGCTTTCTTTTTAGTCGCATGCTTAAACAACATCACAACAGCAACATCTTTTTGACAGGAGCGGGTCATGCGGTCAGTCGTCCGCTCCTCGTGAATGTTACCATCCCGGTTCATCATCACTTTTTATAAAAGAAAACAATGCGATATAAACTGCAAGCAATCCCTGCACATCAAAACGATACACCAGAGGCGATAACCATATGAACATTCTTCTTACCTTTGCCGGAAATCGAGATCCATTCAATCCTGAACTGGTGAAGGGTGTCTTCACCGAGGGGCCGGTTCTCACTTTGCTTGGAGAGCGATCCTTCCACGCTATCCACATCTTCACCAACCCAGGCAGCCTGATCCATGCTCAAAATCTTCAGCGGGAAATTGCTAAAAGAAACAGAGAGATACGAGTGCGGATACACAACATCGATATTCCCGATCCGACGGATTACGAAGCCCTTTTCCTGAACATGAGCGCGCGGTGCCGGGAAATCCTGGAAGGATACCGCGATCAACAGCCTTCCTGTTTCATCGCCACGGCTTCCGGAATTCCTCAGATGCAAACCGTCTGGTTCCTGATGGCCCAATCGGGCATGGTGCCCGCCACCCTCCTCAAGATTACGCCACCGCGTTTTCTGAGGCCGGGGCAGAAAGCCGTCTCTGAGATAAGCCTGTCGCTGACATCCTTTCCTCAAATTGCGCCGCCATTCCGGAAACCCTTGTGGAAAGTGAGCTTTTCGGTCACGAAAAAGGCGCCTTTACCGGAGCCACGCAGCAGAAAAAAGGCAAATTTGAACTGGCGGACGGAGGAACCATCTTCCTGGATGAAATTGGCGATATGCCTCTGCCCGCTCAGGCCAAAATCCTGCGCGTCTTGCAGGATCAGGCGATTACAAGGCTGGGCGGCGAAAAAACCGTCCGATCTGATGTCCGGATCATTGCCGCCACCAACCGGAATCTGGCCTCTTGCATAGCCGATGGCGCATTCCGGGAGGACCTTTATTACCGGCTCAAGGTGATTGAAATCGCCATGCCCGCCCTTCGGGAGCATGCGGAGTATATTGCGCTGCTGGTGGAATACTTTCTTGACCGGCACAATTCCCGTTACTGCCAGCAAAAGCAATTCAGCCGGGAGGCGATGCGGCTCATCCTTTCCTATTCGTGGCCCGGTAATATTCGGGAACTCGAAAACGCCGTCGAAAGGGCTTTTGTGCTATCCAAGGGCAGCGTCATCAAAGAGGACGATCTGCCCCCGGAAATCACGGCGCAGTTTGTCTCTCGTCCCAAATCGCCGACCAATAAGGACCAAACGAATGCTCCCGCAATGGCCATTCCCCCTGAAGGTCTCGATCTGGACGAGCGCCTTCACGATCTTGAATAAGTATATTACGAAGAAGCCATCAAAATGAAAGAAGGCAACCGCGAAGCCGCCGCCCGATTGCTCAACATCAAACCGTACACTTTTCGGAAAAGGTCCAAAGAGAAGTTCGGGATATAGGTTGACACAGATTACCTGTTGATATTTTAGCAGGTTCAGAATACTCTCATGCCGTGACAAGGAGTCTAATTATGAGCAACAATTTGGGAACAATAGAAGAAGCTGCTTTGGCTCTCTCTGCGAAGGAACGTGCAAGGCTGGTGATGGACTTGATAAAGAGTCTCGATAATTATGACGATCCCGAAGCAGACGAGTTGTGGATTCGGGAAGCCGAAAGACGTTATCAAGAGTACCGGGAAGGTAAACTCCAGGGCAGACCTGCCGACGATGTTTATCGTGATGCGTTCTCGAAAGTGCAATGAAGAAAGTCATTTTTCTGCCTCAGGCAGAGCAGGAAATGAACGAAGCGGCTATCTTCTATAATACTTCTGGATTACATTTCCAGTCGTCATTCTCGAATAAACGAGGAGATGCCGACATTGGCCCGGCGATTGAAATATAAGGATGGTGTAAACGATATGATTCGTGATCCGCGCTGTCAAAAAAAAGAAATCTTAACGGGCAGGGAAATCACGGGCGTGCTGACAGGTTACTTAAATTCATATCCTGATTATTGCACCATAGCTGTAAATGGATATGGCAATCTATTGCATGCGGGAGAATCCACTTTTAATTCTTATCCAACAGTCTTCTTAAAAAATCTTGAAAAATGACATTCAGGGTTGTATGTTTCCAAACATTCGACCGGT
>DAOLNX010000059.1:0-18801 GCA_035416785.1 Smithellaceae bacterium
TACCCCACCGCTGCTACCGGCGCCAATTTAATCGTTCAACTGCCGTTTTTAGGTTAAAAAAAGCATCCGTGAACCTTCCGGCAAAGGTCAATCCGCCATGCGTCCGGTCGACATCCATCGGGCAGTCAGTGGGCAGGGCAAGAAAGGAATCCATCCTCCCTTGCCCTGCACACTGCTAATATGTTGAAATAATTAAGCATTATTTCTCTGGAGAATTACTTGCTATTGTCTGTCCCGAGAAAAAAGCGGGCTTGGTTTTGCGGCTTGTGGGCCAATGCCTCAGGTCCGCCATGCTGCGAAACTTGAACAAAGATATTTTCTAATGGAAAATCTGGGTTCAATCTATTTTACTCGCGCCCTTACGACCGAGTGCATGCCCTCGTCTCGATGAACCAGTTCAACCTCATGAAATCCGGTCTCCAGGAGGTCTTGCTCAATTTCAGACAGAGTATAACAGTTGCCGCCTTCTGTTCCTGCCAGCATGTTGACGGCAAACAGCGCTCCGACCACCGGCGCAGTTCGGGAGGGCTCCATGACGATGTCCCGGATGTAAATCCATCCGTTCGGCTTCAGTGCAGCGGCAACGCGGCGGTAAAGCGCCAAGTTCTGCTTTGGTGAATTCTGATGGATAATTGCGCTGACCCATGCCAGATCGGCGCCCCGGGGTAGTTCATCGGTATAAAAGTCCCCGGCACGCAGTTCGACACGGTTGGCAAACGGCGAGGATGAAAAGCGCTCCCTGGTCATGGAAATTACTTGCGGCAGATCGAAGATGATGGCCCTTACTTCGGGTTCGGCCTTTAACCAGGCCATGGCCCATGTGCCGGACGCACCGCCCAGGTCCAGAATGCAGCGCACATTGCCTGGGTTGATCTCCCGGATCAGCCGGTCAGCCACACCTCGGGAAACGACGTTCATGGCCTCGATGAAGGAGGCATTGTCCGCATCTTCTCCAAGAATGCTTGGGCCGGGATCGCCAAGTTTTCCGGTTTTGATGGTCCATGGCAACCATGACCAGCGGCGCAGGCAATTTGCCTGATGACGTATCATGGCCATGACGTTCTGCGGCGATCCTTCGCGCAGATATGGCTCAAGTTCGGGTGAGAGAGAATAATGATCGTCTTTCTTAATGATCAATCCAATTGCCGTCAAGGCATCAAGCAGGATGGTCACTCCGCGCAGGTCGCAGTTTGAGATAGCGGCAACATCAGCAGCGGTTTTTGGCGCCGAAGCCATCGTCTCAAACAGGTCCAGGTCGGCTGCCGCGGCCAGGATGCATGGGATATGGAAGCTCCGCATCATCTCCAGGAGCTGTTCACCGTTGTGAATGTTCATGGTATGGTTCTCCTCGTTGCATTGATTGGATTGACAATATCCTGTCTTCTCGGGCGAGAATATACGGGCTGCAGCAACGGGTGTCAATCCGGAATATTGATCGGAAATCATGGAACAAGAAGACTATCGGCCGGAATAATAGCATTTTACATTACCCTTAACCGGGGTGGGTCAATTATCCACAGTTTTTGAGGGGATGGGGTCACCCCCTCTGCAAAGCGCACCAAATTTTGGGCTGAAGGGAAATTTACCTGCGGATGTTTATACAGCAGGTCCATCCATCGTGCGGCTGTTTCTTCTTTTCTTCAGTCTGAGTAGATGTCATTGGCCTCCTTGATTAACAAATAACGGATGAAACTGCTCATCAAGCACTGGCTGTCCTGTGCGAGGGACTGAAGCAATTCTTTTTCTTTTTCCGTGATCACGGCAACCCTGCTGCCCTTTTGTTCTTGAAAAAAATATCAGGCTTCCATATAACTTGGTTCATCACATTCAGTTCGTATCATGTCAACATGGCTTGATTTACAAAACGATGGTTAAGGAGGAGAAGAATGCCGTATCATCAACCGGATCAAGAAGTCATCACCGCATTGAAAACATGGTTTTCACACGACAAGCAAAACGCTTCCATCAACAAAGACAAAAAACTGCTTGTCGCAACTCCCACCGAGGTGAATACGTACAATTGCGTATCTGTCGGGACGAATAAAAGGATATTCAGTTTTCTCGACAAGTTCGACACGAAAGGCTATTTCTTTGTTTTGGGAATCGCTCTGAATGGAAAACAAGCCAGGTGCAGGCACTTTTATAAATCCGCAAGCGAAGGTTTTTGGCGAGTCGGCACGGGGTTCCGACTAAAAAGCCTGGATAAAGATAAAAACGCTGAATGCGAATGGGTAAAGGGGGCCGAATATTGCACTGACACAACGAAGGAAATGGATGGGGGATACATTTTCGAAGGCATGGTGCATCCTGATTTAAACAAGGCGCTTGAAGATATGTCCGTTACAAAGAATTGCCCTTTGCAGCATATTTACAACGCCTGTGTCCATGAAGTTCCACCGCTAAAAAAATACATGAATAATGTCTATCGGTATTCCGGCGGTAAAGTCTCCGCCGTAACACCTTCGACGATTGTGGATGAATATGCACAGGAAAGACAGCTTGTTACCGTCACCGGCATGATGCAATGGGATGATCCCCAAAAAACACTGGACGTAACAACAAAGGGCCAAACAAAAAATCTGGCGCAAATGATTCAATCGGGAAATATCAGTCAGGCGCAGATCCAGCAACATGCTTTTGCCAAGATCGACCGTAAGGATACGTTGTCAGGCGCCAATCTGGAATGGGCCAACTCATTGAAGGAATTGCCGGAACTCTGGAAATATATCAATAAGTGCCTGAAAAATCCCACAGGTCATGGGAATTATATCATCCACCATGATCTTTTAGGTGAAAAGATCAACGTCGAAACATATAAACTGGATAACGCATTCATCGAAATAGCTTATTCAGAACCGAAAGAGCGTTATTTCAAAGACAAGACGAATAATGAATATCATGTAAAATCCCCTGTGTGCTGGGTAAAGAATGTCTATTACGGCAATGAAGTGTCCAGCTTCGGCAATTTCGTGACGTACCCCCGTGATTTGTGTTTTCTTCCCCAAAAACCAATGGACTACGATAAACAGATTTCCGCCGAAACGCTTGTCAGAGTCGGCATTCAGGAAACATTTGAAGCCCGTGAAAAGAGGCTTGGATCCAGACAGCAGGCCAAGACGGAAGTTCAAGAGGATATGAAAAACCTCCCCGGAAATTACATCTTGAAGGGTGGCATGCCGACCTATGCCCTGCTTGCGCTTTTCAACGAGAAATACTGTCCCCTGATCAGGGAATATAAGAAAATGAAACACTTTGATTATTTCCGGTTGTCCAAAAAGCAGACGACAAATGCCAACAAAGGAATGATCGACGCCATCAATGCCGCTGTGAATAAGGATGTCGAGATATTGAAAGACGCCATCAAGAGATCCTGCGGCTTGTATCTGAATTACAGTCACTCCTCTACAAGCTTAAGCGGCGGAGCAACGGGTTTGAAAAGGGTAAAGGCGTTCCGCGAGGCCATCGAAAAATGTCAATCCCTTCAGGATGTTCACCGATCCATTGATTTGCTGTTTATGGAAAATAAGGTCGGAGGCGAATGCTATGATGAAGGTCACTGGTACACTCTGGGCATAAAGGCCGGCGGTAAAATCAGCAATAGAGAACAGTCCTATTTCAGTTTTTTTTGTAAGGAAACTCTGGCGATTCTCCTGCCGGAATACGAGGCTTTTTGCGAACACTTATCATTTTACAAAGAAAGGCCTTCCCGGCAGCCGGAACTGATTCAGGAGTTCAAGAAAATCAAACCAGCGGATGGTTGGGGACGGTTTGTGAAAATCGCTTTTTCCCACGAACTGATCAAAGGAACGGAAATCTTGAAAGAATCGGATCGCACGCTGCTTTTTAAGGCAATCAAAAACGAAATATCGTGAATTAGTTGCATTCGAATCCATCGGGATATTTTCCCGTAATTCCGGCATAGAACTTCCTGATGATCTTCATATCGGCATCAATATCGCCTGTCGTATAAACAACGGGTCCGATACCGCCCGTCTTGCGCGCATAGTCCAGATAGCCCAGCACAATCGGCACCCCTGCCCCGTGTGCGATATGATAGAATCCGGTCTTCCAGTATCGCACCTTTTTACGGGTTCCCTCCGGAGGGATAATCATGACCAGGTGATCGTTTTCTTTAAAGGCGGAAATGGATTGTTCGACGATATTATTGGATTTGGATCTGTCGATGGGAATTCCCCCCAGCCACATCATCAGCGTCCGAAACGGCCATTTAAAAATGGTGACCTTGCCCATCCAGTACACCTTGATCCTGAACACAAAAGCCAGAGCCAGGGTGATGGGCATGTCCCAGTTAGAGGTATGGGGTGCGGCAATCATGACATATTGCGGCAGGTCGGGAAGCTGCCCATCGCGACGCCACCCCATGATTTTCAGAAAGATTACCGATATCCAATAAAATATTGTCCCGATCACGGGTGTTTCAAACAGCGTCCTTTGCACAAAGCATTCTCCCTTTAACGAAAAGATGGAAATCAGACAAATTCAGTATCGTTACAAATCCGTTTCGGTATACCGGACGGCATGGCGTGCTTTTTCAATGCAGGCAATCAGGGCTTTCATGTGTTCCTCCTCGATAAAAGGCGACATGACAAAGGACTTGATGGCCACAACCGGTTCACCGCATGCGGCGGTGCGGTAGTGGCTGGTCAAGGAAAGGACAAAGCCTTCTTCCTGTTCCATCTGGCGATGGAGTTCCTGAAAGAGTTTTTCATTGTACGCGTTGCTACGCCTCAGGCTTTCCGAAAACTCAGGATGGTTGAGTTCACTGGAAAAGAGCGACTTGGCGTCCATCCCGTCAGGATAGGCGCGGAACAGTGTTACCGGCCCGTAGTTGTAATCATTGATCTGGCACATAGATGGATGCTCGTCGAGCCTCCGCCGCAAAACCTCGGACATGCTTACCAGATGCCCCAAAAGCGCGCGGTAGCCTTCCTTGCCGAACATTTTCAGATTGGCCAGAGCCGCCAGCACCGCCCCGCCAGACCTGGAGGTTTCCATCGTAAACACCCCGGGATGATAATTGCCGAACTGAAAGAGATAAGGCATCAGACCGGGATCACGGCTGATGTGGTTGAGATCTTCCTTGTTTTTGCACAGAACCATGCTCGAAACGTAAGGACCAAAGCCTGTTTTGTGAAAATCGATCCCGACAGAATCGGCGCGGTGCAAAGCACTCATATTGACCTGAGTATCCCAAAGACAACGCAGGGTGCGCGCGTTGAAGCCCAGAGGATTCGCGTCGAAGTCATAGTCATTAAAGACCGACCAGGCCCAGCCGATGACGGCATCGGCATGAATATGCGGCCGGTAGGGTAGTTGATACTCCTGGGTCAAACGGTCACGAAGGCCGGCAATATACTGGAGATTGTCGATGCCAAAGGCGTCGGTGGTGCCCAGCGTGGCAATGATGGCAGCAATTTTTTCACCCCGATCCAGAATTTCCCGAAGGCTTTTTTCGAGCATCGCCAGATCCATGGAGTTGTCACTGTCCGTGGGAATTGTCACCAGATTGTTTGTTCCCAAGCCCAGCCAGCCCAGAACATTGAGTTTGGCGTAATGGGCGGAGGAGGAGGCCACAAGCTTTATCGGTTCGCGAACGCCATGGCGAAAAGTTCCCGGAGACGCCTTCTCAAGGCCGAGTTTCACGCCGTAAAAGGTTGTGCCTGTGCCGCCGAATGTGCAGATTCCCGCGGCTTCCTCAGGAGCATAACCGATCAGCGATGCGCACATGGCCGCCGTCTCGATTTCCGCCAGACCCACCCGGTAACTGTATTCGTCCGAGATGATATTGGGGTTGTAAATGGCGCCGAACAGACTGCCAATGATGGCGGGAATGGTGGTCGGCGGCACGACGTTTTCCTGCGTGCGCGGATGGCTCCAGATGACCCCTCCCTGCAGATATTCTGAAAGAGAGGCGACGGTTTCCGGGATTCCGGACATGGTTTCGGGAATCTTGATCGACCTCGCCTGACTGTAATCAATCGGTTCGCGAACGCCCAGATAGGGGTGCCCGTTTTTCAGTTTGTCGATTTGTCTCAATCCGTCAGCGACAGAGGCTACAAATTTCGCGTCCGCGTCCGTATTGGAAACCGGTGATGGAAAAGCTTCGCGCAAGAGCGGCAGCATTTCCGCGCTTGTCCTGCCCGAAGCTTTCGTTTTTGCGGGCGCCTTGGAAAATCCGGAGGAGAAAGTCTCCCAAAGGCCCGAAAGCTCCAGCACCTGACGGACGGCCGCCCCGGCATTGATCAGGCGCAAAGGCAACAGGCTTTGCGAATGTCCGGCATCCAAGCGTGCAGGAACCGATTTCATCAGAAAAAGAAGCGACCGGATGCCGGCGCTGGAAATGTATTCCAGATGGGCAAAATCCAGAACCACCTGGCGGTCTGCCTCCCGAATCAGAGGCACGAGTCTGTTTTCAAATTCTTTTGCCGAAGCGGCGTCCAGCCTGCCTGTGCATTTCACGGTTGTTCGGGTTGCTCGGGTTTCAATAGAAATCTCCATGGAGGGTCCTTTCTGGTCGTTGATGCATATCTAATTTCAGCCGCCTGCACAGTAACTTGGTTTTCCCCAGGATTCAAGAAACAATGTGAAGGATGGCGCTTTTTTTTGCGGCAGAAATGTACCGCTCATGAAAAGCGCTGAATGATGAAGGGACTCATCGAAATCCATAATGTATTTGTGGATTTTATTGATAAGGGATGAAAGGTGCAGATTTTTTCAATTGAATATCTTGGATGATGGCCTGATATCTTCCTGAAGTCAAAAAAATATGATAGGTTCGAATACATGAATTCCATCGAGATTGAAATATTATTGATTTTTTTTCTAATTATCTTAAACGGCTTACTTGCATTGTCTGAGCTTGCTCTTGTTTCGGCTAGGAGGACAAGATTGGAACAGTTGGCAAACGAAGGTGATTTCAAGGCAAAGATTGCGCTGCAACTTATTAATTCACCAGACAAGTTTTTAGCAACCATACAAATCGGCATTACTTTTGTCAGCATTTTGGCGGGCGCTTTTGGAGGAGCAACCATTGCATCCGTTATGGAGCAATACTTTGCTACTTACCCCTTGCTTGCCCCTTACGGTCAAACGATAAGCGTAGCAATCGTTGTTGTCTGTATAACATATTTATCCCTGATAATCGGAGAACTTATACCCAAGCGGATTGCTCTCGCTAATCCGGAAACGATTGCCCGTCTTGTAGCTCCAACAATAGATCGTATTTCACGACTGGCACATCCTCTTGTAATTTTGCTGAGCGGTTCAACAAACATGATGCTCCGTTTTTTCCGCTTCAAGGCTTCAGCCGAACAAACAGTGACGGAAGAAGAAATAAAACTGTTGATTGACAAAGGAACACAAGATGGAACTTTTCAAGAGTTTGAGCAGGATACTATCGAGCGTGTATTTCGTTTGGCTGATCGTCGTGTGGCGGTTTTGATGACACACAGGGCAGATATTATCTGGCTCAACATTAATGAAAGCGAAGACGAAATAAAACGCAGAATTATTGCGAATAAATACTCGGCGTATCCCGTTGTACAGGATACGCTTGATAATATTATTGGAGTTGTCAGAGGTAAGGAGCTACTTTCACTTGCCATGGAGGGGAAACCATTTGATTTGAGGGGTATCAGCCGCAATCCTCTTTTTGTATCAGAAACAACCCCAGCGGTAAAAGCAATGGAATTATTCAAGAAATCTAAAACGCACATCGCATTTATCGTGGATGAGTATGGTACACTCCAAGGGCTTGTTACGTTTGGCGACATTTTGCGCTCCGTCTTTGAAGACGTAGAAGATGAGGTTGAGGGCGAAAGAGATATTGTGAAACGCGAAGACGGATCATTGCTCATATCCGGAAGTCTACCTCTGGATGAGTTTATGGATTACATGGAAATTGCAGGACTGAGCAACCAAGAGCACGCCGGAATTAACACGGTTGGCGGTTTTGTAATGGCAAAATTTGAGTCTGTGCCTTCGGAAGGGCAGTATTTTGTATGGGAAGGGCTAAGATTTGAAGTTATTGATATGGATGGCAGGCGTGTTGACAAAATTTTGGTATCATGCGTAAACGACAACAAAGAATCCTAAGATTCACAAGATGAAAAATCGTCAACTTTGAAAATTCTGGCTGGTGATGATAACTTTTTTAAAGATGCAATTGAGCGATTTATTGTGTTAACCTTTTATCCTTTTTATTAAAAAAGCAACAGGCCCCCAAGGAGAAAAGATATGCGCAGACCTATTCGATTTGTAAGGAGTTTTGCCGCACAACGGCCGTTGTCCATCCTCCTGCTGATTTTTACCACCATGATTGTTCTATTGGGTCAGGGGCCTATTACACCATCACCTGAAGCTATGCGCATTGCGGAGGTCTTACGCTTGTTGGGAAATGCCAATACGGCAGATCGCTTTATTGGTGACATAAAAGGCGGAAGGGTCGTGTTCAGAAATCTGGATGCCGGCATCTTCGGAGAAACCGGCAGGAATGGCGGCACCTATCAGATCGCGTTTAATAGTCACCTCTTTCAGCAAGTGAACATCAGACAACCGGTTTACAGCGTCACCAATATTAATTGGGCCGTCACCATAGAGCATGAATATGTTCACGGCAGGCAGATTACCCAAGGAGCCTATCCTGAAGAAACACCTCGGTATGAGGATCCGGCGTGGCGTAACAATATTGAGTTAATTCAGACCTGGATGCGAGAACAAAATCATCGGCTCGGAAAATTGCGGGCGGCTCCGGACAGCCCGGAAAAAGCGAAAGAACTGAAGGAAATCGCGAATTGGATCAAATCTTTGCGAAGCGCCCATAGCGATGCGCTTGCTGGTGTGCGGGAAAAAATCAGAGAGGGAAAGGTAAGCAGAGATATTGAGCTACCGGTTATCGATATGTCTGATTCACGTGACATTTCCTATATTGAAAAAAAACTGAAAGAAAAAGCGGAGTTATGGGAAAAAGCTGCACGGGATGACGCAGAAGAAGTTGAAAATCGCTTGAAATCTCCAGGGGGAGCTATCGGCAACCTGCCCAGCCTTTCTGTAAAACAGGAAAATGATCTTCTTTCCTGTGTCTGCAAGAAGGGTTGCGCGGCGTCGGCGCGTTACCATCCAGATCCGCTTGACGCATCGCCATCCTGTAAAAATGTTTCCAATGGCCCTTGTGTCTGTCAGGGGTTTGGCTGCTTAAGATCACGGATCAGCCGGGAAGAAACGGAAGCCTGTATGAAAAAGTTAAAAATTAACAGTGACAAAGCAGCAGTGTCTGCATGGGTTTATGAAAGGAATTTGGGAAAACGGCCGACAGAAACAACGAAGGCGGATCCACCTCCAAAAACTTCGAATCTTGCCCTGAATAAGCTCTCCAGCCAGAGTAGTCGATCACCCTGGTCCACTCCCCATGATGCGCAGGGGGCCGTGGATGGCATAAAAAACGGGAAATTCGGTTTTCACACCAATAAACAGCCGAATCCCTGGTGGCAGGTGGACCTTGGAAAACAGGGCACATTAAAAAAGGTGGTGGTGTACAATCGGCTGGATTATAACCCGGAACGATCCAAAACCATTCAGTTGTTGCTTTCAAGTGATGGTAAGCACTGGAACAAGGAGTATCAACATCATGGCAAAGTATTTGGCGGTGTTGATGGTAATCCTTTAACAATTCCCCTTGCGGATAAAAAAGCTCGTTTTGTCCGGTTGCAGCTAAACGAAAACACCTATCTCCATCTGGATGAGGTTGAAATTGAAGGAAAATGAATATCCATCAGGGAGCGCCTGCTTCATAAATCGCGAATTATTTCAGGACTTCCCCTGTTAAGTGTGTTGCCCGTTCCGAAATTTCGGCCATCATGACCTCGATGTCCGTCTCTTCCAGATCCAGAAGACGCATCGCCTCACCCATTTCAGAAGGCTCCTCCTTCAACAGACTGAATCCTATCCGGCGCGTCAGCATATTCGCCAGATAGAGAATCAAAACGGTCCTGGAGACACCTGCGGATAAATCCGGCGCTTCATGGGCGCTGACCGCATCCATCAGGCTCTTTTCAAATCCCCAACGCTGAAACAATGCTCCGCCGAAGCCGGCATGTACGCTTTGAATCATGGTTAAAATACTGTCCATTTTGATTCCGGGCGTATTGTTCTTTCCGGTAAGAGACAGCGTGACCGCGTGAAAAAGCAAAATTTTGCCGATATCATGCGTCAGTCCTAAGAAGAACAGCGTCTCTTCGTCTTCACCAAACCTTCGGGCAATCACCCGCGCGGCGCAGGCTGTCGCCAGGGAGTGACGATAGATTTTGCTCATAACGCAATCCACCTGTTTGTTGTCCGGTTTATAAAGAGATTTCGTCACAATCTCGGAAACGAGGGTTCCTGTGTCTTTTGCGCCGACCAGCGTCAAAGCCTGCTCCACCGACTTCGCCCTGCCCGGTCCGCCGTGCGGCGCCTGGTTCGCAGCTCGCAGAAGCATCATCGCCACGACAGGATCCCGAAGAATATGTAATGAGATTTCTCCGGGAGCGGCCCCCGGAAGCTTGAGAATATTCTGAATGTGCTGGATCGTGGAAGGAAAAGCGGGCAGCTCGATTTTTCCTTTTTTGAAATCCTCAAAAACATCCCTCACGGCGGTCAACAGATTTTCCTTGGCGAGCAGAGGATTGGTCTCTTTATTGACGTTTGGCGTCCGGTCCTTCGCTGCGCTTCCTTCCGACGGTGTCACCAGCCCCACCTTGATCAGTTTCTTGTAAATCGTGTCCCGATCGATCGGTTTGGCAATATAATCGTTGCATCCGGCCTGCACCGCCGTCACAATGGAATCCTTATCCGCGGAAGATGTCACCATAATAATGACACATCTTGGACTGGTCGGCGGGTCTTTCTCCTTTTCCATTTCCCGAATCTGATAAAGAACATCCAGACCATTAACGTCCGGCATGGAAATATCCAGAGTAATCAGGTCGAAAGGCTTTTCCTGTTCCTTAGCCGCCTGAAAGGCGTCAAGGGCCGCTTGCCCGCCGTTCACCGCCACGCATTCCCCATAGCCGGTCATAATCCTCTCCATCAATTTCCGGCTGACCAGTTCATCATCGGCAATCAAGATCCTCATTTTTCACTCCGTTCAGATTTATCCAGGATAAAACGCCTGAGCCGCCCGAAGGCTTCTTCCATTTCGGGCAGCTTCTGCTTCAGGCCATCGCAATTTCCCGCCTTGCCCAGTTTCTCCATTTCGGCGGCAATTTCCGATAGTTCATATGCTTTCAAATTTGCAGCCCCGCCCTTGATCGAATGAGCTTCCTTGCCGGCAATCGCGGTATCTCCATCCCCAATGGCCTGCTGGATCAGAACCAGCTGCTTTTCAACATTCTGCGCAAACCCGTCCATCACTTCCTGTAAAAATTCACGGTCGTCTCCAAACTCGTACAAGGCGCCCTCATAATCCATGACCGTCTGCTCTTCAGGATCCTTTTCTTTTTCCGTCAGGGAATTGATCTCCGGCATATCCTTACCCGGAAGGGTTTGAGACGTCCATTTGTCGACCATCTTCAGAAGGTCCGATCTCCGTACAGGCTTGGAAATATAATCGTCCATTCCCGATTCCATGCATCTTTCAATATACTCTTTGATGGCATGCGCCGTCATGGCAACAATCGGAATTCGTTTCCTCCCTCTTTTTTGCGCCTCGGCTCTCCGGATCTCCATGGTCGCTTCATAGCCGTCCATGACCGGCATTTGCACATCCATCAGGATCAGATCATACGTCTTATCTAAAAACGCCTGCAGGGCCTGTGCGCCGTTTTCGGCCAGATCGACCTTGTATCCGGCGCTCTGGAGATGCCGCATGGCAATCTGCTGGTTGGTAGGATAATCTTCGGCCAAAAGAATAGCCACATGATTTTGATGCTTTTCCTTGATGGTGTGCTGCGTCACCAGCTTTTCCGTTCCACCGGCAAGTGCGGAATCCTGGCTGCTCAAAACATCCTCAATGGCATGGTAGAGTTCATCCCGCCGGATGGGTTTGGTCAGGTAGCCCTGAATGCCGATGTCCCGGCAGCTTTGCCCGTCGCCCCGCTTTCCCGCAGAAGTCAGAATGATGCAGGGAATCGCCCGGAAATCCTCCCGTGCCCGAATCTGCCGGACCATTTCAAATCCATCGATTTCCGGCATCAGGTAATCCGAAAGGATCAGATCAAATCGCCCGCCACTTTGGTAGGTCTCCTCGAGCATCACCAGAGCCTCCGGGGCGTTTGCGGACTCGACGCTTCGGCAACCCCAGGATTTCACGTATTCCCGGAGAATAAAGCGGTTATTCTGATTGTCATCCACAATCAGAATATTCAATTCCGGAAAGAGAACCTGACGTTTGGGCTGAGGCTCATCCGGCAGGTTTTGCTTCTGAAAAACCAAATCAAACCAGAAGGTTGCCCCTTTGCCTTCTTCACTTTCCAGGCAAATCCTGCCCCCCATCATTTCCACAATCATTCGGGATATGGTCGTTCCCAGTCCGGTTCCTCCGAACTTTCGCGTTGTGGATCCGTCTGCTTGGGTAAAACTCTCAAAAATACTGGCCTGCTTTTCCTTGGGAATACCGATTCCCGTATCCCTGATGGAAAAACGAATCAGAACCTCCTCTTTCCGGTTTTCAAGCAACTCTCCTTTCAGATAAACCTCTCCCGAAGAAGTGAACTTGATCGCATTGCCAACCATATTGACCAGGACCTGCCGGAGACGGCCCGGATCTCCCACAAGCAAATGCGGCGCATTAGAATCGAGAAATGCCGAAAGTTCAAGTCCCTTCTGAGATGCACGCACAAAAAAACCGCTGGCCACATCGTCAAAGGTATTGCGAAGGTCAAACGGAATGGACTCGAGGCTCATTTTGCCCGCTTCAATCTTGGAAAAATCGAGGACATCGTTGATAATATCAAGCAGCGATTCCGCTTCCCGGTTTATCGTGTTCAAGATACCGTGGAGGGTTTCATCGGTATTCATTTCCAGAGCGACTTCCGTCATGCCGATCACCCCGTTTAAAGGCGTTCGGATTTCATGACTCATATTGGCCAGAAACTGACTTTTGGCGCGGGTGGCTTCTTCCGCCGCCGCCTTGGCGTGAATCAGTTCCACCTCGTTTTTCAGACGTTCCGTCACATCTCTGCCCACACCCCGAAATCCGACGGCATTGCCTTCATTGTCTTTTAAAAGATTGATGATGGCTTCAATAAAAGCCGTTTCACCGCTTTTTCGGACAAACTGCCAGTCAAGTTTCCCCGGTTCGCCGGTTAGCAGAATATTCTGAAACAAGTCAAATACCATCGAGATATGAATGGGGCTGGTAAATTTTTGATAATTCATGCCCCGAAGTTCTTCCGGTGAATACCCTAGAAATTTGGCGACGGAAGGATTAAAAAACTGAAGACAGCCGGACAGATCAATCTCGAAGTACCCGTCCTCCATGTTGACCAGAATGTCTCTGTATTTCTCTTCGCTCTTGTAAAGAGCTTCCGCCACCTTTCTCTTTTCTTCAATATCCTTTTCACGTTGCCTCTCCTGTCTCAAGTCATGAACCGTCAGAGACAGGCCAACGGTTTCTTTTCTTTTGTCCGTCACAAAATTGAGGATCAGAGAAACGGGAATCTCTTCTGCCGCCCGGCTCTTCAGATGATATTCTCCCTTTGTTTCCTGTGATGACATATTCCGGATGTTCTCGTCGTTGATACCCAGAAACTGTTCCTCGACAAAAAGAGAGGAGAAGTGACGACCCAGCATCTCTTCTCTCGGCATGCCAACCAAAGCACAAGCGGCATAATTGACATCCATAATCAGCCCATCCGTATCCGCCAGAACCACCATGTCGGTTATGCTGGCAATAATGTACTCCGCGGCAAGGGCAGCCGAAAAAACCATAAATCGGTAGCGGGTGATGGCATACCAGATTCCGCCAATCCAGATGATGATTCCCAGATGCGCCACGGCCGGAACTTTAACCCCTGCACCGGGAAGAATAATATTGACGGCCAAGCCGAAAATCACCACGGGAACCCAGGTTACGATAATAATCAAAGACTGCTTCTTTTCCCGTAAAATTTTGGTCTGAATTCTCCAGCGAAACAGAAAAATTGGTCCCGTAAGGAGGACACCGGCCATATAAATCAGATAGGCATAATAAAGTGGACCGCCCGGGCCGGCGATTTCGGAGACTCCCAGCGGCGCATCCGCAAAGCCGGTAATCAGCAGATAATCGGTAAGCACATAATAAAAGAAAACAAAGCCCAAAAGAACCAAAGCCATGAAAGCTATTTTATGAATTTTTCGTGAAAAGAAGTTGCGCCAGGAAAGGCTCAGAAGAAAACTCAACAGAAGCGGAGGAAATAGACACCAGCCCAGCGCCCCCAGTTTATACCAGAACCAGCGGCTTTCTTCCGAATGCGAAATAAAAACAAAGGTATAGCCAAAAGACCAGATTGTGAAACACAGACACAAAGCAAAGAAAAAACGATTTTCGCGTCCTTTGGCGTTAAGAGATAAAACATGAGCGCCAAAATACAAAAAAATGGCGGAGGCAAGAAATGATAAAAGAGATAAAATATTATTCATGGGCAATGGGCAATAGGCAATAGGCGATGGGCGATGACCCAATGCCCATTGCCTATCCCCTAACTTTTCTTATTTCTTCGCGTCGTACAGCTTGATGATCGCATCCGTGATATCAGCGGTTGCATCCATATCCAGGACAGCGGAACGCTCCAGAATAATGGTGTATTTCCCTTTCTTGGTGTAATCATTGACCACTTTCATCACGTCACTCACAATTTTCTGGGTCATATCCCGATCCATTCTTTTGAGTTCCTCTTCCATGTCCCCGGCGGTAATTTTCAGTTCCCGCACATCCTTGGCAAGCTGCACCGCAGCCTTCTGGCGGGCTTCCTGTGTCATTTTGGCTTCGTCCTTCTTGAACTGCTCTTCCATGGTCTGAATTTCCTTTTGCTTGGCCGCCACAGTCGCTCGTTTGGCTTCCAGATCTTTCCGGAAAACATCCTGAGCTTTCTTGGCCGCCTTGGAATCACGCAGAATCTTCTTCAGGTCAATCACGCCAATCCTGGCATCCGACGCAAAAGCCGGTGCGGACAAAACCAGAACCATTAAAAACGATAATCCCAACAGTAACATTTTTTTCATTTTTTAATTAACCTCCTGATATATTTAGCATTATGATCTACAATCAAATTGACGACATCCTTTGCTAACCGTGCTTCCCCTCGTTGGTCATCTTCCGGGCACACTCATACCGGTGGAGAACGGAATCCAACGATGACGTCATGGTAACTTTTTTACATTTTCATCAAAATTAGCAAGCAAAATTTTTCAATTTTAATCCAACAAAAAAGGCGCGCCGGCAAAACGCGCCTTTTTGTGTCTGCCTTTCAATTCGTACTGGAGCGGTCAGGCTAAGTGCTCTTCAATATTTCCATTCCATCTATAAAATTGAACCAGTTGATGCCTATATTCCATCCACCATCCACCATTAACCATCCACTACTTTACAATTCCTGCCGCCGTGCCGCCAAAGGTTCCGGTAGTCGGTGTCGTCTCATTCGGAACAAGCGCGCCGGCAGCGCCACCCGTGAAGGAAATCGGGGTGGACGGAGCTGTCATTGCGCCCTGACCGGTGATGCGAGCCCCCCATTTACTGGTGGCCGTATCCCAAACGTACGGAGCAAATGTGGCGGTAACACCGGTGAAATTGACTCCATTTTTGCCGGTCAGATTCAATGGCTGGGGGACAACTCCACCAAGCCTGCTTACGTCATAGCTTCCCTCAACTTTGTCTGTGGCAAAGACTCTGGGGGGCTGATCAGTGGAATAAGCATAGAAGTTTACCCCCGTCATGGTCACATTCAAAGCGTCTCCAGCGGCTGTCCTTGAACCGGTCAAATCCACGCTGCCCACGCTGATTGCCGGAATTTTCAACGCAGCCATAAAAGCGTTCTTTTGTTCCATATCTAAACTATTGACCAGATTTACAAAGGCGCTTGTTTCCATGGATGCGCCATTGCTGATTGCCTTGAAGGTTGCCGCATTGGGATCAAAAAGCCCTTTGATATCAGCGCCCAGCACGGCTGTTTTCGCATTGGCCCAATCCACGCCAGCGCCGGCAATATTGCCTGCCAAAGTGCCTTTTTCAGAATTCCAAGTCACATTATAGCTGTACCAGTGCGTATCAATTGCCTCATACCATAAACCTGTGCTCTGGTTGGCCATAGAGTACCAGGATTGCGGAGGCACCCAGCTTGCATTTTGTGGAAATCCGATTCCGTCAAAACTGGCCTGCCAAATACCCAGATTCGGCGCAGGATCGCCGGAAATCCAGGCCGCATTCACCTGATATTGAGTATAACCAATAGTGGTTGGAAGAAGTTCTTCCACCCAAAAATTACGCCAACCGGTTTCTCCATACGCATTCCATAAATTTTCCGGGGTCAGACCGGCGGGCGCCGCGCCCATGTCATAGCGGTTGACCGCGCCATTAACCGCCAGCACGGCAATGTCCGGAAGGGTTGCGCCATTGACGGCGCCGTAGAGATAGCCCAACCTGCCGTTGTTGTCCAAATAGAAAGAGCTGAAGCTTCCATCAACCTCATTACCGCTGTTACCGATCAGACTGTAAAATCCGCGATAAGCGCCGGGATTGGTGTCATATGTGGTATGGGTGTCATTTTTATAATTGAAGCTGTCCAGACTGCCGTACCATAAACCAGGCTCTCCTGTAAATTGGCCGATTCCCGACACAGGTATGTTCTGTCCTGTCCATAGGCTGTTCACACCGCCCCATAACATGGAAAGTGATTGAAATTCGTCGAGATAATTCATTTTGCTGACAAAAGCCAGCGGTACGCCCGACCAGCTTCCCAGTCCCGTGGCCTGCCAGGTGTTCCCCTGTTCTTCATGAACGCCAATGATGTCGCCATACAAAACACCCGCCCGGGTCCTCGTCAGATAACGACCGCTTAAGCCACCCCCTACAAATCCGTCATCCCACCAGAGGCCGGAGGCACTGGCTGTCCAGTAACCCGTGTCGATTCTATCGCCATAGGTGGAATTATATGATCCAAAGGTTCCAACACCGCCGGTTTTCCCGGACCAGTTGGTTGAACTCGACTTGTCGGGATTGAAACAACCGGATAATTCATACCGGAAAATACCCCAGGGCTGACTCGTATAGGTATTGAAGCGATCAAAAATAAACATGCTCGTAAGAACTTGATTGTCCGTCCAGAGGCTGCCGCCCGTCCCCAGCGTTGCCACAAAGTTCATGCCGTTGTATTGAGAAGTTTGAGCGGTGGAAGCATAGAGGTTTCCGGGAGGAATCCCGATACCTGATACCACCGGCACTTCCGGATAGATGCCCCCGTCCAGAACCAATACGCCGGTTTGCGAATGGAAAGACCCCGAAAGACTGCCAAGAACCACTCCCGCATCCCCTGAAGGGTTGATATACAGACCCAGGAAATTGGCGTCTCCGGTGTTCCCCACCACAGTGCCGGCAAGCCAGCCATAGTAAGCCCCGCCGTCGTATGTGGTATTGGTTTCGTTTACATAGTTATAACTGGAGACCGGTGCATTCCAAAGGTGCGGTGCGGACGATCCGGGAACATACTGGCCCATCATCGTCGCTTGGGCAGGTGCAATGGATGTGGCATTCCAAATTGAATCCGTCCCGCCAAAAAGCGCACTGCTGATGCTGCCGTTTTCATATGGATTAACCACTTCACTTTTGTTCTGAAGCGTTGCACTAACAGCATCCGGCGGTGTCTGCAGGAAAGCCAACGTCGGATGCTCGGCATCCCGCCAGACGCCGGTCGTGGCCTGCCAAGTGTTGTGATCCATCTTACTGTAGGTGCCGTCGGCAAAGTAGCTGACGGCGTAGTCATCGCCGCCTTCCTGATTCCGGTAATATAGCATGGAACCGGTGTTGCCGGAATTATAGTCGTAACCATAGATGGACCATTGCTCCGGATAACTGTAGTTTCCTGTATAATCTCGCCTGGTTGATATAAAAGGTGCAAAAGCAATGGGACTGACGTATTGCAACGGCATGCCCGACCAGATTCCCAGCCCCGTGGCCTGCCAGGTGTTCCCCTGTCCTTCATGAACGCCAAAGATGTCGCCGGACAAAACGCCTGATCGGGTCCGCGTCAGATAACGACCACTTAAACCGCCTGACATATCTCCGTCTCCCCACCAGTTCCCGGAAGCATCCGCAATCCAGTATCCCGTGTCGCCCGTCGCTCCATTGAGGGTGTGGTTGTAGTAACCGAATGTGCCAACTCCGCCCGTCTGACCAGACCAAGTGGTTAAGCCGGCATCGTCCGGATTGAACCGACCAGAAAAGTCCAGACGGTAAATGCCCCAAGGCTGACTCGTTTGGGTATTGCCATCATAAATAAACATGCTCGTAAGAACTTGATTGTCCGTCCAGAAGCTGCCATTGGCGCCTAACATTGACGTTAAGTTCATGCCACAGGTATCCCAGGTCTGCGCGGTGGAAGCATAAAGGTTTCCGGGAGCAATCCCGATACCGGTCACCACAGGAGATTCCGGATAAATGCCACCGTCCAGAACAAATATGCCGGTCTGAGAATGGAAAGAACCGAACAGGTTGCCGCGAACCACTCCCGCATCCCCTGAAGGATTGATATACAGACCCAGGAAATTGGCATCTCCCTTGTTCCCCACCACTGTGCCGGCAAGCCAGCCATTGTAAGCTCCGCCGTCATAAGT
>DAOLNX010000059.1:18901-21593 GCA_035416785.1 Smithellaceae bacterium
AACCAGTGTTGCCAGAATCATAGTTGTAACTATAGTTCGACCATTGCTCCGGATATGTGTAATTTCCCGTATAGAACCGATTGGTTATTGTAACGGGAACAGCAACAACGGGGCCGACAAAAGACAGAGGTTTTTCCCAATGTTTGGTGTCAGCGCCGCCATAGACACCCGCAGAAGCAGCCTGCCAGTCGTAATAACCGGTATCCTTATTCCATTGATAAGCGCCGAAAAGATCATTTCCGAATGCTCCGGTGTTGGTTGTAGTCAGGTAACGGTAATCAATGCGTCCCAGAACTTTACCGTCGGCCCAGGCATTTCCTCCCAGGGTGGCCATCCAGAAACCGTTGCCACCCCAGTGAAATGCACCGCCGGCCGTGGCCTTCCATCCATCCCCCGGAAGAGTCGTCACCCCATCGGCCATCGTTGTGCTCCAGAAACCCCATTTTTGATCGGTCAATGAGGTTTTATAGCTTGTAAAGTTGTCCACGGCCAAATCACCGGCCGCCTTCCCGACCATTCCCATATCGGTCAGTTTTTCGCTGTCCCAATGCAGATCATCGGGAGTGACCCCGGAGATTGCCTGCTCGTAAAAGTCATAACGATCGGCCCGCAACGACCACATCCCCGTGGCTGTTTCATCCACCGTCAATCCGGGATAGAACAAACTGGCCAGGTGGTAAGCAAGATAACCAGCTTTGTAACCACCGGATCCGTCAGGACGAACAAACAAAGCGGCATAAATTCCCTCGCCTGTGTTGTTTGAGTGATTGACACCGAGCATGTCTCCCAGCAGCACTCCACCATCGGTCGTAATGGTTCGATTTCCTGATTCAACCGATGATTCGGACGGTGTTTCCAGCCACCAGAGGCTTCTGTTGTTTGGATTACGATATCGCCCGATTGCCTGAAAAGCATGGGAACTGCCCCAGGGAAGATCAGCGCTGCCCAGCAAACCCCACATCGCGCTTTGATCGTCCCAGCCGTGAGTGGGATTACCTTCGTCATAACGGGTGTACATGAAGGATGAGGAAATATTCAGATCGCCCATGAGATTCAGCGGAGTTCCCTGATAATTGCCGATGCTCTGGCCGATCCAGGTGCCGGACTTTGTCCCATCTTGAGCTATCGCCGTTTCCGTATAAATTCCGTAAAATGGGCCGGCAAGAGTTCCTGTCTGCGTTTTTGTCATGTAAATTCCATCTGTTACATCGCCAACCATTTCACCTTCCGTGGTGAGCCGACCGGCGGCGCTGGCAATCCAATAGCCGTTATCGATGGAGGTTTCCATTTTCGTTTCGGTATCCGTCGCCAGGAAGTTCAGCGTGCCGCCTAAATTGGCATTCCAGGCGGTTGTCCCTGTCGGCCGGCCGGAAAACACGCCGCCCGTTTCTCCGCCCAACTGCAAGTCATAAACGCCAAAGGGCAGGGACGCGCCCTGATTCATGAAAAAAGTGAAGCTGCCCCAGGCTGTGTCGTTCGTCAACAAGCCAGCACCGCCAAATGAGCCTAAAAACGAGGCATTCACTTCGCCATGGGCCAAAAGTACATTTGCCGGATCCAGTCCGGAAACAAGCGGCAAAGAGGCAGTCAGGGTGTTGGTTCCGGCGGATTCCCAAAGGCCGGCGCTGTATTTGTCGCTATATTCACCATCATCGTAGGTTTGCTGCACCAGATGATAAACAGAACCATTGAGTTGGTCTCCGCCCAGGAATCCGGCGTTGCTTTTACCGGCGCTGTCCGGCGGTGTTAAATAGATGCTCCGCATAGCGCCGGTATAGTTGTCGGCACGCCACAGGGCCGTGGAATAACCATTATAAATTCCGCCCGCGGACGGAGTTTCGGTCAATTCCCGGGAAACTTTTCCAAAAATCACATCACTCCACAGATATGATTTCCGCTCCGTGCTGCCGTTCACGGAAGTTTGAAAAAGCCCCATGGCCTGGAAGCTGGATGCCCCGCTCCAGGGCGCTTCTGTTCCGCCCAGAATCCCCCGAATAAAACCGGCATGATCGATCTGACCGCCGACATCGGTAAACAGACCGCCTTCGCCGGAATACCAGACATACAAGTTTTCCCCCCAGGAGGCACTATGGGCCAGTTTTTGCGTCACGTTATACGTTCCCACGCTTTGACCAATAAAGCCTCCGCTCCCGGAAATTTCGCCTTCCGTATAAAGACCATAAACCGGGCCGGAAAGAACCCCCAGATACAGGGGCGTCATGTATTTTCCGGAAAGCTGGCCGTTGATGGTTCCGTCTGTTTGCCAATTGCCCGTAATATCCGCCAGATAAAAGAATGGAGTCTGCATCTGGGTGGGCCCGTAACCGCCGATTTTAGATGTCCAGGCTGTCGCACCGGATGGTTTTCCAGAGAAGGAATTTCCATACGCGATCTGCATGTCGTAGATTCCCCAGCGCATCGGTATAACTTTTTCCAGATCATATTCGTCATTCTCTTCATCGTAGAGATAGACTCCCTTCCCATAAAAGCTGGTCTGCATCATGCTCCGATAGCTGAAGATTTTTCCCTGCCCGCCAAAATCGCCGCCAAGCATACCCATGGCAGCATCGTGAAAAACCTCCAGATCGGTGCTGGTCACTCCGTCTGGCAACACCGCAACTTTTTGCGTCTGCGTCAGGTCGCCTTCCGCTTTCCACATGCCGGTTTCACTGTCATAAACGCCACTGACCGT
>DAOLNX010000060.1:0-21343 GCA_035416785.1 Smithellaceae bacterium
TCATGATGTTGCGGCGTACAATCTTCATGGTCTGCGTGAGCATGCCGTTATCCACCGAAAAATCCTCTGTCGCAAAAAGGAATTTTTGAGGCACTTCATATCCGCCAAAAGTTTTGCGCAAGTGCTCGGTAATCTCTTTGGCAAGAAAATCGGTACATTCCTTGTTGGCAACGGTTTCCTCCGGTGTTCCCTGTACCCATGCAGAGGTCTTGGGATCGGTTTTCATTGCGGCAAAGTCCGGTACGACCAGCGCCACATTATACAGGCGGCCTTCACCGTAAACAATGGCATTAGACACATAGCGGAGAAGTTTCATGTCGTTTTCAATGGATTCGGGATGAACGTATTTGCCGTTTTCCAGCTTGTATTCATCCTTAAACCGGCCGGTAATATGCAGGAAGCTATCATCATCCAGCCATCCACGGTCTCCCGTGCGGACACCGGGAAAACCGTTCCAGGTGTCCGGCATCATCGCTTCCGCGGTGGCTTTGGGTTTATTGTGATAGCCCTTCATCACCTGTGCGCCATAGACCACGATTTCACCGTCCGGGCTGTCTTCTCCCACACGGGATTTATCAATAATGACCTTAGTGTCCGTGAATACCTTGCCGACGGTACCGTATTTATTACCGCGTTTTGGAGAGTTATTTGTAATAACGGGCGAAGTTTCTGAAAGACCATAGCCGTTGTAAGTGGGCACCCCGACATCTGCAAAGAACAAGGCGATTTCCGGTTTCATCGCCGCCCCGCCGCTGACTACCTGTTTTAACCGCCCGCCAAAGATGTTCCGGATTGCGGAAAAAGCCACCGCGTCATAGAATTTGAATTCTTCTGTTTTCTCTTTGAGATCGCGGTTTTTGACGGCTTCGGCTACCGCCGCGTCGAAGACTTTCTTCTTCTCCGGGTCTGCCGACACGCCCTGCTGGATTTTGTCGTAAATGATGTTGAAAACACGTGGAACGGCATTCATATGGGTGGGCTTGATTTCAGTGAAATTGACAAGAAGTTTGTCGGCGGATTCGGCAAGTCCAAGTTGCCAGCCGGCGTGGATGAAGAGATGCAAATCGGCCGTCAGGCCGAAACTGTGTGCCCACGGGAGAATGCCTAAACCTATCTCGTGGACTCCCACATTGAACGTGTCATAACACTGTTTGGAGTTGTGCGTCAGGTTCCCATGGGAAAGGAGCACGCCCTTCGGGTCGCCAGTCGTGCCTGACGTATAAATGATGATTGCCGTCTCCGACCAATGCGGCTTGTAAGAGGGAACGGGATTGGACTTGCCCACTTCTTCCAGTTGGGTCAAGGTTTTTTCTCCATCGCCAAACAAAATAAAAATGTCTTTTAAGGTGGGAATGTTCAAGCTCTTAATGGTATCATAAATTTTTTGTGTGCTGACAAATAGAAATTTAATTTCAGCATCTTGAATAATGTATTGCCAGACTTTTTGAAGTTCCTTTTCATACATCGGAACAAAAATACCGCCCAATCCATGTGTGGCCTGTTCACAGATAAACCATTCCACCGAATTACCGACAATAACGCCGACTCTTTCACCTTTGCCAAGTCCGAGTTTATTTAAAGCTCCCCGGAGGTTATTGACTCGTTCGGCAATGGCGCTGAAAGTTACCCATTCATACTGATCCGTGGTCTTGTTCTTGACGCCCAAGAGGGGTTTTTCCGTAAACTTTGCCGCGCTCTCCTCAAACAGATCCACCAAATTGTTGGGTTTTGTGTAATAAACATCAAGATTTGTTGAACTATTCGCTTCCGCCATTTCTGATCCTCCTTAAATTATTCTTCTTGCTTTGTCGTTATCTGTAAGGTGTCCCTGGACAACCCGATTTATTCACAACGGCTATGGATGATGACTAATAGGCATGAAAACATGAATACTGTCAACCTAAAAAGCAGCATCCAGGTGGTGCACCGCCCTATCAGGAGGGCGGTGCGATTTGAAATGGATCTACGTTATTTCATTGCCTGTTCGACGGCTACCGCTACGGCAACGGATGCACCCACCATGGGGTTATTGCCCATGCCGATCAGGCCCATCATTTCCACATGAGCGGGAACAGAAGACGAACCGGCAAATTGCGCGTCTGAATGCATACGTCCCATTGTGTCGGTCATGCCGTAAGATGCGGGGCCAGCGGCCATGTTGTCCGGATGAAGGGTTCTGCCCGTTCCGCCGCCGGAGGCCACGGAAAAAAACTTTCTGCCTGCCAGAAGGCATTCTTTTTTGTAAACTCCCATGACCGGATGCTGAAAGCGCGTGGGATTGGTGGAATTGCCCGTAATGGCGACATCCACGCCTTCGAGATGCATAATCGCTACGCCTTCGCGAACATCGTCGGCGCCATAGCAGCGCACCGCCGCGCGATCGCCCGTGGAGTATGATTTTTCCTTCACAACGGAAACTTTACCCGTCTTATAATCAAATGCGGTGGCGACATGGGTAAACCCGTTGATGCGGGCAATGATGTGGGCCGCGTCTTTTCCCAGCCCGTTGAGAATAACGCGCAGAGGAATCTTGCGTGCCTTGTTGGCAGATTTGGCAAGTCCGATGGCCCCTTCCGCGGCGGCGAAGGATTCATGACCCGCACAGAAAGCAAAACAGGCCGTTTCTTCCCGCAGCAACATGGAGGCGAGATTTCCGTGGCCGATGCCTACCTGACGGTCATCTGCAACCGAGCCGGGAATGCAGAACGACTGGAGCCCTTCTCCGAGAGTTTCGGCGATGTCGGCGGCATTTTTCTGCCCTTTTTTTATTGCTGCGGAGGCACCCACCAGGTAGGCCCATCCTGCATTTTCAAATGATATCGGCTGAATATCCTTAACAATTTTTCGAACATCCACACCTTTCTCCAGGCATACTTTTTCGGCTTCCTCCAGAGAAGCCATGCCATATTTTGCGAGAAATGGAGAGATCTGTTTGATTCTTCTTTCGTATCCTTCAAATAATGCCATGTCCACACTCCTTATTCTTTACGGGGGTTGATGATTTTAACGGCTTCGGCAAAACGGCCGTAGGTTCCGGTTGCCTTGGCAAGTGCGGCGGCAGGGTCAACACCTTTGGAAATAGAATCCATCATGACACCCATCTGGACAAATTTATAGCCGATGATCTCGTTATCCCCGTCCAAGCCGATTTCGGTCACATAACCTTCCGCCATTTCCAGATAGCGAGGGCCTTTTGCCCTTGTTCCATACATGGTGGCAATTACACTGCGAAGTCCCTTTCCCAAATCCTCAAGACCTGCGCCGATGGGAAGACCGCCTTCGGAAAAAGCTGTCTGGGACCGTCCGTACACGATCTGGAGAAAAATTTCCCGCATCGCCACATTGATGGCATCGCATACAAGATCGGAATTCAGTGCCTCCAGAATAGTTTTGTTGGGCAGAATTTCCGCGGCCATCGCGGCGGAGTGGGTCATGCCGGTGCAACCGATGGTTTCCACCAACGCTTCTTCGATAATACCGTTTTTCACATTCAGAGTCAGTTTACACGCTCCCTGCTGCGGGGCGCACCAGCCAACACCGTGTGTCAAGCCGCTGATGTCCTTAATTTCTTTCACCTGGGTCCACTTGCCTTCCTGCGGAATGGGAGCCGGACCGTTTTTGGCGCCCTTGGCGACGACGCACATCTGTTCGATTTCATGAGTATGTTCCATAAAGCTATCTCTCCTTCCGTTTAAATACGTCTTGGGGTGATTTAGCATTTGACTTTGTTTTTATCAATGAATAACATCCGCATTCATCATTTTTAAAATGTTTCCTTTTATGGTAAGTACGTTTATTAAAGGAAGCTTTTTATCATGAACCAGAACATGCCTCATCCAGACGCGACGAAAGATCCCCCCGGCGACGAGCAGATCCATTGCCCTCATTGTCATTTCGATTTCAAAAAAAGTGATATCGCCTATACGTTGAATAAAGGATTTTTCAAATGTCCCATCTGCGGTAAAAAGATTCCCGCATCTCCATTGGACGACCGTCCCGGAGATGGGCCAAATTCCTTTCAGAAACTTCTTGTCCCGGTTCTCATGATAATAGGCGTTGTCGTCGTCCTGGGAGTTTTCTATCTCTTGAATACCCAAGACAGTTCTCCGCCGATTACGGTTGCCGAGACTCCGACGGTGAAACCTCCACTTGCCGGGCCGACTCCCGGCCAGGGGATCGAGCCCCCCTCTTTGCCTTCTGTTCCGGAGGAATCTGTTGTTTTACCGGAGTCAGAGAAAAAAAATCAGAAAACGGCGCAAACGCCTTTGAAGCCTTTTCCGGATAAAATGAAAATCGTCAAAGCCATCGCCGCCATGTATCACGCCAGCCACTCCTATACGCTGGCCGGAGGATTTGTCTGCCTGGATATGGCCATTGATGTCTGGAACCAGTTGCGAACGTATGGAATTGAAGCAAAGATCATGGGGGGGATTGTTACGACAAACATCACCGCCTGGAACTTCCAGAAACTTGCCTTTGAAAGCAATCACGCCTGGGTCGTTGCCACGTTGAGTCCGGCGGAAAAAGTTGCCATCGAGACCACAGAAGGCAAGGTGATTTTGCCGGATATGGAAAATGCATCCGCCTATTTTAAAGGGATTGCCTTCGATACGCCGGCAGAAATTAAAATGTTCGAATTTTATCGGCGGAAAACGCTGGAAAGCTGTCGGGAAACCGGTATGATGATCAAGGATTGGGACGAAAATGTCGCCGGCAAGCGGCATAAGTACGAAGACATTGTTGCCAGAAAAACCCAGATCGAAAGCAGAAAACTTGATTGCGAAAATAACTTCAACAAGCTCAGGGAATTCGAATCCAGGGCGATTTATTACTGAAAATCATGCACCTCAAGAAAATTGCTCTTATCGGTATTGTGGTGATTTGGGGAGCCTACTCCTGGTACAGCCAAAAACCCATCACGTATGAAGGGCGGGGGCAGATGGTTCGTGAGCAGCCGCTGCAGCAGGCGGCTTCCCGGCAACCGTTTCTCTTTAAAGACAAATACACGATCGTTCCTCTTGCGGATTTTGCAATACGGGCGCGCGTACTGTCGAGCAAAAGGTACCGATTTGATGATGAATCCGATCTTGCCCCGGTTGATCTTTTACTGGGATGGGGGGTCATGTCCGATGATGCTGTTCTTTCCAAACTGGAATTGTCGCAAAGCGGCCGTTGGTCGCACTGGCGTTGCAAAGTTCTGCCGGTTCCTCGGGAACAAATCGAGCAAAATGCCGCCAATATGCATCTGATTCCGGCAAATGAGGACATCGATAAATCCATCAAAAGTGTTAAAACAGGAAATGTTATTAAATTAAGAGGTTATCTTGTCAAAGTGACCAGAAGCGACGGCTGGAAATGGCAGAGTTCCTTAAGCAGAAACGATACGGGCAACGGTTCCTGCGAAGTGATTTTTGTTACCGATTTTGACACCTTGATTTGAAGTCGGGTTTCATGCAAAAGGGCGCTTCTATTCCACGCCCTTTTGTTTCCAGAACCCTCTCAGGCCATTTTTTTCATGGCGGTCACAAGCTCCTGGACGGCGGCGGCTGATTTTTCCAGCGCTTTTTGCTCATCTTCGGTCAGACGCAAAGAGATAATCTGCTCAATGCCGTTTTTCCCCAGCTTGACCGGCACACCGACAAAAAGATGGGAAATGCCGTATTCGCCTTCCAGATAAGCGGCGCAAGGCAGAATTTTCTTTTTGTCTTTCAGGATGGATTCCGCCATTTCGACTGCCGCCGATGCGGGCGCATAATAGGCGCTACCGGTTTTTAAAAGGCCGACAATTTCCGCGCCTCCGTTTCTCGTTCTGTTCACCAGGGCTTCTATCCGATCTGTCGACAAAAACTCTGTAACCGGAACTCCTGCCACCGTGGAAAAACGGGGCAGGGGCACCATGGTGTCGCCATGGCCGCCTAGCACCAACGCCTGGACATTTTCCACGGAAACCTCCAATTCGGCGGCGATAAATGAACGGAATCTTGCGGAATCCAGAACACCGGCCATGCCGATCACGCGGTTTTTAGGAAAGCCGGTGATTTCCATGGCCACATGGCACATGGCGTCCAGGGGATTACTGACGATAATCAAAATGGCATTTGGCGAATACCGGGCCACCTCTTTTGCCACATGACTCATAATTTTTTTGTTGGTGGCCAGCAGGTCGTCGCGGCTCATTCCCGGCTTGCGGGGAATGCCTGCCGTAATGATGACGATGTCCGAATTTGCGGATCCCTCATAACTGTTGGCTCCGTTTAACTGAGCATCGTGTTTTTCAATCGGCGCCGCTTCAGCCAAATCCAGCGCCTTGCCCTGCGGAACACCCTCGATAATGTCGATCAGCGTCACATCAGCCAGTTCTTTTTCCGCCAGACGCTGTGCGACTGTCGCGCCAACGTTTCCTGCTCCTACCACGGTTACTTTTTGATTCATTGTTTTGGTTTCCTTATTCTGGTTTGTCATGATTGTGTATTTGATTCTTCTACCGGATCTTCTCGATTAGACCACGCTTTCTCCGATGCGCGCAGTTCGCAGCCTTTCCTGAAATGTTTCGACGTCAACAGATCCTTCTTCCGGCGCCCAGGACGCAAAGACCAGTGAAGCTTCTGGATCGTAAGGTCCTTGTTTTACTTCAAAAAATACTGATTGCGCGGCCAGGGGAATCCAAGTGTGGCATGTATTTGCCGGAATTTCCAGGGCGATACTCCCTGTCTCCGGGCCGAGCGAAATTCGCTCTCTGACGGTGCCTTCCTGTTCCAGAATCAAAACGTCAAGAAGACCGCGGAGCACAATGGCGAACTCGCTTTTTTGCAGATGATGGTGCGGGCGGAAGTAAGAATTGATCTCCGCCGCGATGAATAACCGCTGCACGGGGTCGGACAGGTCTTCGTGGATGTTATAATTCATCCGAAGCCTTCTGGATTTGCCTGCTTGAATGGTCAATTCATCCAGCATTTTTGCTGTGATGATTTTCATGATTTTTCTTCCTCATCTCTGGATCTTTTACGCACAGGATCGAGCTTTTTATCAGAATATCGGGTAATGTCAATGGGCAAGATCCTGTCCTGGAATCAAATTTTGCGTGCATTTTTCAACAGACCATTTTATATTCCGCCATCCTTTTCCGGAGCTCGAAAGATGCCGCTTCACGCCAAAACAAAAAACATCAGCATTGTTTTGTATCAACCCAAGTACGCCGGAAATGTCGGTTCCGTGGCTCGCGCCGCGAAGAACATGGGCATCACCAAGATCATTATTGTAGGCACAATCGATCTGGATCGTGAAGTCATGCAGCAGCGTTCCACACATCTGGCGGCGGATGTTCTGGATCAAATTCAATATGTTGATTCTCTGGAGGCGGTGCTCGGCAGCTTCCATTATCTTGTCGGTTCCACCGCCCGAATCGGTAAAGCCCGCGGGCCTTTTGTGTCGCCGCGTTCGGCTGCACAGCAGATCGCCGATATTTCTCAAAATAACAAAGTGGCATTACTGTTCGGTCCGGAAGATACGGGCCTGGCTAATGATCAATTGCGTCTGTGTCACCTTGTGGTCACCATTCCGACATCCCGGGAATTTACTTCGCTGAATCTTTCACAGGCGGTCATGATTCTCTGTTATGAGATTTTTATTGCTTCATCAACAGCGGCTTTTCCCGAAGAGGCGCAGCCCAGAATCGCGCTTGCTTCCGAACTGGAAGGTCTTTATGGCCAGTTAAAACATTTGCTCGGTAAAATCGGATTTTTAAACCCCGAAAATCCCGAATACTGGATGCTGGATTTGCGCCGTCTTTTTTCCCGCTTACATCTCTCTTCAAGAGAAGTGAAAATCTTTCGCGGAATCTGCAGGCAATTGGAGTGGTATGCGGAAAATAAAAAAACTTGATCTCGGCCCAAAAGAAGTTTTATAAAACATCCACGTTTCGCAAATGAATAAGAAGGTTTTCCACAAACAGGAGGGAAAAATGATGAAACAAGTTTTCCATGCACCATATGCTTTGCGAAGATTGATTCCGGGGATTATGTTTGTGCTGTTTTTCTGCGCCTGTGCTCAGCCCGGCTTTTCCCGGACCCAACGGGTGGGAGGCCCCTGTTCGTACAAGAGCTATCCCGGTCAGGCGACAATCCTTTCCATATCCCTCACAGAAGAAGGTGCTCAAAATGAAGGCAAGCAATTTGATGTCCGGTTTACCTTCAAACCCCGGGAAAAGGTTCAAGAGGCTTTTGCGCAAGATGAAACAAAACGATATTTGCTTTACGGCGACCATTTTCAATATCCCGATCAGGATTTTTTGACGCGCCATCACCTGCGGGTCGGTGTTGTGCTGGACGGAAATATGCAAGTGATCGTTTCCGGAACCTGCACGCCGGTTCTTTTTGATTTTCCGTCTTTAAAACCATGAAGAAAAGGATTTCCATGAAAAAAAGATTGGGTTTGACGGTTTTGATGATGACTTTGGTTCTGATGATGGCGTCAACTTCTGCGAGGAGTGATGATGAAATTCCCCGGGTTTTGTCTGAAGCAAAACAAAAGATTACGGCGGAATTGCATCGTTTGGATACCGGCTTGAAAAAAGCGGCTGAAAATTTAGGACAAACGGGACTGACCAGTGACCAGGCTCGCCGGATTTTAGCAAATCTATGCGGCGATTTTGACTATGCGGCGGATTGCGCAGCGGTTGATATGCAGGGGAAAATGGTGACGATCGAACCGGCGCCGTATCGGCAATTTGAAGGCAAGGACATATATGATCAGGAACAGGTTCAGCGTATCCTGAAAAGCGGCAAGCCTGTATTAAGCAGCGTTTTCCGTTCGGTCGAAGGTTTTCCGGCGGTCGATGTTGAATATCCGGTTGTGACTTCCACGGGGAAAAGGCTTGGACAGGTCAGCGTTCTTTTCCAGCCGGAGAAAATGCTGGGGAAAATCATTGCCCCGCTTGTTCAGGGAACTCCGTCGAATATCTGGGTTATGGAGAAAAAAGGCCGGATTCTCTACGATGCGGATAACCGCCAAATCGGTCTTCATCTATTTACATCAAGCCTTTATTCACCGAACAAGAGCCTGATTCTGCTGGGTCGCCGCATCTCGGCTTTGCCCGAGGGAAAGGGAATTTATCGATTTCGGCGCACATCGTCATCCGAGGAGGTTGTCGTGAAAAACGCGGCCTGGCAAAGTGTTTCCCTATACGGAAACGATTGGCGCCTGGTAGCCATTCATGTAGAAAAACCCGGTGCTGATCCGACCGGCAAAGAGCTGGTCGTAGCGGCGACCCTGGAAAAGCAACTGGAGGATTTGGTAGCGTTGCCTGCGCTGAAAAAGGCTCTGTCTACCGGCGATACCCGGAAAAGCTTGAAACTATTGAAGAACTTTTACGAAGAAGCGCCCGGCATTTATTCTGTACAATGGATGGACGCAAAAGGAATCAACCGACTTGGGTATCCGGAGGATAACAGTCTGCTTAATTATGATTATCATTCCCGGCGAATGAAAGAAGACCCTGATTTTCTGAAGATTCTGGAAGAAAGAAAACCGGCTGTTTACGAAACGCCTCTTTTTGAGGGCAAAACGGGTGCTTTTACTTTCCGGCCGGTTTTTCAGCGTGACCGGTATCTGGGTATGGTCTATTTTATCAAACTGAAATAGTGTCTTGTGTGTCTTGTTCGGATTGTCTGCTGCTATTTAAAAAGCAAGACAAACTTTTCAAAAATATCTCTTTGGAAATGATCCAGCATTTCTTCCTTCATGGTTTTTAATGCTTCAAAAGCCGTAAGTTGTGTTCGGTAGTTTCTTTTGGAAGCCAGAGCGTCAAAAACATCGGCCACGGAGCAGATTTTACCGTAGAGGTGGATTTCGTTGCCACGAAGCCGCCGGGGGTACCCCGAGCCATTGTTTCTTTCGTGATGCTGAAGAACAATGATACGGCTTTCGTCACCCATTTGCCGAGCTTCGTTTAAAATCCGGAACCCCATGCCGGGATGCTTGCGCATTACGTCCATTTCTTCCCTGGTCAATTCGCCTTTTTTGTTGAGAATCGCCTCGTCAATTTTTATCTTGCCGATATCATGGAGGAAAAAACCGGCTGCCAGCGCGTGCAGGTCGTGCCGATCTTTCTTTTGCAAAACCGATATGGCCAGAGCGGTTCCCAAAAGGCCGACATTGGCGGAATGGATATATTCATTATAATCATAAGAGGTCAGCCTCAACAGATAGCTTACCGCGTCGTTATGGGCAAGCAGCATCTCCACAATGCCGAAGATTCCCCGCTTGAATTCGGCGATTTTTTCCCCTATCGGTGTTCCCCAGAGATTCTTAATCATATCGACGGAGTGCGAATGGACGAGACCTGCCCTCTCTGGCAAAGGCAGGTTATGATTATCCAGCGTTTCCTGTAGTTTTTCCGAAGCGGCCGTAAGCCCTTGAGCAAAATTTTTGTCCGGTTGTTCCATATCCTGCTGGAGCGCCTCTTCCACGGGAATACCCTTATTTTCATCAATGCTGACGGTTTTAATGCCGAAGTTTGCAATTTTTTTGATTTGCTGTGGAGAGGTGATGGTAAAGCTGTTGGTTAAAAAAGGGTGAGCATGCCAGGCGCTGGAAAGGTTGACATACATGCCGATTTTCAACTGGGATGTGCTGATGATGGTTGCCATAGAAAATTCCTTATAGATTCGGATACAATCGTTTCATGCATTCCGGACAGATGCCGTGACTGAAAACCGCGTCCGACCTCTCGGTGATATACGTTTCGATCTGCTCCCAATAGCCGGAATCATTGCGTATCTTTTTGCAAGAAGCACAAATGGGCAGCAAGCCGCCGAGGATTTTAATTTCTGACAGGGCTTTTTGCAACTCGGCAATCAAATTTTCACGCTCTTTTTCCAATTGTCGGCGCTCCGTTGATTTACCGATCAGTTCCGCAAGATTATTCAGCATGTTTCTTTCCTGCCGTAAAAATGGACCTTCAAATTCCGCCGGCCGCTCTTCCAGATAGCAAACTTCAATTTTCCCGGTTTCGCGCCCGGAAACACGGATGGACGCAGTTTGGAACCAAGGGCTTTTCTGGAAGTTGTGCGTGCCGTATTCCTGATTTTCCCAGATAATTCGGCAGACGGATATTTCCGGAAATTGATAAGCTTGGGCGATAAAAACCGCGCAGGTATGGAACATTTCGGCTTGAGACAAAGAACTCTTCCGCACGACATCGGAGACGGAAAGGATGCAGTTGAGTTCCTTGACCCGTTCATTGAGATTGTGTGAATATTTTTTCAGCTCGTCTTCCGATACTCTGCGTTCTGTAATGTCGCGAGCCACCGTGCGAAATCCCGCCGGATGGCCCGCCGCATCCCTGATTAATACAACGTTTAATTGATGAATACGGATGGTTCCGTCTTTGCGAACAATTTCATAGTCGTCCAATTTGTTCGGCTTGCCGGTTTGAAAAACATTTCCATAGATTTGTTGCAGTCTTCTCTTGGTTTCGTCTGTTGAAAAGCGGCGATAATTCATCCGGCAAAGCTCTTCTTTCGTATATCCCATGATGGCACAAGCTGCGTCATTGCAAAATAAAATATTCCCTTGAAGATCGGTTTCAAAATAACCTTCCAAAATATTATCCAGGATGGCGCGGTATTTTTCTTCGCTTTCCCGAAGTTCTTCTTCCATCGCTTTGCGCTCGGTGATATCCATTTCAATTCCATCCCAACATACCAAACCGTCACCGAGGACATGCGGTGTCGATGCAAGCGTAACCCAGCGACTTTTTCCCGCCGCATCCTTGATTCGAATATCCCTTCTGAAGGTTGAAAGCGTTTTACTAGCTTTTTCTTCATCTTTGGTTAAAGATGCCGCATCTTCATCCAGGACGCTTTTGTACATTAAGGAGGCATCGGCCATACCTTCTTCTGGTAATATCCCGTGGAGTTGCTTTACCGTGTCGCTCAAATACGAAAATTGCCTGGTGCCGTCGCTTTTTATGAAGAGTTGATAGATGACGGTCGAGGGAAGATGGTTGGTAATGGCTTTCAGACGGGCTTCATTTTCCCGTAGGCTTTTTTCCGCCTGATGTCGCGCTTCGATTTCCCATTGGAGGTTTTGCCGCATGCGCTGATTGGTCATCAGTGTCAGACTGTAGGTTTGCAACAGAACCAGCATTTGAAAAGACACCAGCATGATTTTATTGTGGATGGCAGAGTGATAAAAATTCTGCTCGTTGGGAATGAAAATAATGATGATCATTTGGATCATACAAACGAGACTAAAGCCGATAAAGACAACTTTCAGGTTTCTGACCAGCGGACGCATCGCCGGTTCAATGCCATAAAAAAGAAACCACACATACTGCAGGTAAACCAGCGCGCTGACGGTTACCACATTGAAGGTTCTGGCCGCCGTATGAGGATGGATAAAGAGTAAATAGGAGTGAATGATGGCAAAGACGAGGAGCAAAGCATAGTTTTGAACTTGAGAATTTTTCTTTTCAAAAAAGCTTTGCAGTCCCGCATATCCTGTTATTGTCGCTGCAATAAGCAAGATGTTGGCTGCGAGAACAGAAAGAGTATCGGGGATAAAACCACGCAGAACCAGGAGCAGGGTTCCCGTTGTCTTGATCGCAAAATCCGCCACCCACAGATGGAGACCCAAAAAGAAGTCCCGGTTTTGAATCCACAACTGGAAAAGAACCCAGGTGCAAATCATGCTGGAAATCATCAGAATAAACATGAGGGTGCGAATATCAATAGAGATCACACGATACCTCTTTACCGGAAGCTTTGGAGAAATGTCCGGTCACCGGAGGAAGAAGCCTCTTGATCGTCAGAATGCTGGTTATTCAATTTCTTCCGGTTTCCGAATAAAAACTTTTATTCCAAATCCTGTGCCGTTGTCAATGTTGACCTCTACAAACAATGAAAAAAGGAAGTTGAAAAATTTGGACAATATCCGTAAAGATGCGGAAACCGGAAACCACAAAGGAGATAACATCATGATTTCAAAAAGATCGTCTCAATTCACATCCTTCATTGTGATGGATGTGATGGCGAGAGCGGAAGAGCTGGAACGTAAGGGCGAGCATATCATTCACCTGGAAGTGGGCGAGCCGGATTTTCCAACACCGGGAGTGATTACCGATGCGGCGATTGAGGCTCTTCAAACTCATAAAACCCGCTACACGCATGCTTTGGGGCTTCTTGAATTGCGTCAGGCGATTTGTGAAAACTATCTGAAAGAGTATGGCGTGGAAATTACTCCCGATCAGGTGCTGGTGTCCACCGGGACCTCTCCTTTGCTTCTGTTCGCCATGCTGGCCATTTTGGATTCCGGTGACGAGGTTATTGTTTCCAATCCCCGCTATCCCTGCTATCAGAATTTTATTCTGGCGGCGGGTGGAAAACTGAAAGAAATTCAAACGTATCCAGAGGATGGCTTTCAATATCGGCACAAGGACATCCAAAAAAAACTCTCGCGGCGGACAAAAGCCATCATGATCAATTCGCCATGCAACCCGACAGGCATCGTCATGACCGAGGGCCAGTTGCAGGATATTGCCGGTTTTGACGGCCCATACATTCTATCCGACGAAATTTATCACGGCCTGGTTTATCGAAACCGGGAACACTCCATTCTGGAATTTACCGATAAAGCTTTTGTGATCAACGGTTTTTCCAAACGTTACGCCATGACGGGCTGGCGTCTGGGCTATCTGATTTTTCCAAAAAAATTCAGCGCGGTCATGCAGCGAATCCATCAGAATTTTATGATTTCGGCCAGTGGGTTCACGCAATGGGCGGGCATTGCCGCGCTTCAGAAAGCGCAGGAGGATGTTGCCAAAATGGTGAAGGTATATGACGAACGCCGCCGCTACATGCTGGAACGACTGACCGATATGGGATTCACCATTCATGTCGAGCCCACCGGCGCATTTTATGTGTTTGCCGACGGACGCAGATTTTTTTCTGATTCTTACCAAGAGGCTTTCCGGATTACCGAGGAGGCAAAAGTCGGTGTGACGCCCGGTGTGGATTTCGGTAGCGGCGGAGAGGGATTTCTGCGCTTTTCCTATGCGACATCCCTGGACAATATCCGGGAAGGTCTGAACCGTCTGGAGGGATATTTGAAAAAAACATGATTATTCTAGACAAGTTTTTTGATTTAGCCTATTTTGCCGACAATGATCATTCTAAAGGAGGAGCCCATGTCGTACAAATACATTGAAGTAAAAATTGAAAATTATGTGGCCACGGTGACGATGGCGCGGGTGGATGCGCTCAACGCGCTCAGTCTGGAATTGGCGACGGAAATTGCCTCGGTATTTCGGGAACTTGGCGCAAACGAAGATGTCCGGGCCATCATTTTAGCAAGCAGAGCCAGAATTTTCTGCGCCGGCCTCGATTTAAAGGAAGCGGCCGCCGGTGCCAATTTAAGTCCGAAGGGCGTTCTGGATCTGATTGCAAAATTTCAGCCTCTCTTTGATTGCTGCAATTTCATTGAAGAATGTCCAAAACCGGTTATCGCGGCAGTTCACGGCAAATGTATCGGAGGCGGCCTGCACATCATCTCCGCCTGCGATATTCGCCTCTGCACGGAAGATGCAACCTTCTGTCTCAAAGAACCCAAAATCGGTCTGGTGGCCGATATGGGCGCCCTGCAGAGACTGCCTCTGATTCTGGGACAGGGATACACTCGGGAACTGGCGTTTACCGTAGATGATTATAATGCTCAGCAGGCCCAGCAAATGGGACTCGTCAATCATGTCTATACGGATCGGGATGCTTTGTATGACGCCGCCCGGAAGATGGCGGAAAAAATTGTCGCCAATGCTCCCCTCGCCATCCGCTGCACCAAGGAAGTTCTCAATTTCAGCCGTTATGTGAATGTTTACGAGGGCATGGCTCTGGCGATCCAGAAAAACGCCACCATGTTGATGACGGACGATCTGAAAGAAGCCGTGATTTCCTTCCTGGAAAAACGACCTCCGAATTTCAAGGGGAAATAGAAGAAATCCAAAGAAGTTTATTGACAAAACTCGTTTCTTAATAGTAAGGGGAAAACCCCTGTGGTGTAAGAGATTTCCTGAAGTTTCAGGATCATCAGCGCAGGGAAAGGCAAAGCAGAATCAATATTTATAAGTAAGCTCCTGGAGAATCCGGGAGCATTACGTATAACACTAAAGAAGTAAGGAGGCAGTATGGATTTAAGAGATGCGTATTTTGTTGACGGCGTACGGACATGGTTCGGGAAGGCCAGACAGGACGGCCATTACTGGAGCACAAGGGCGGATGACCTGGTGACCAAGGTCATGAAAGAACTTGTCAGAAGAAACCCGACAGTTCCCTGGGACGAAGTGGATGACAACATCTGGGGTGCAACAACGCAGGTTGGCGATCAGGGCACCACGATGGGCAGAGCAACAGTTTTGACCGCAGGCCTTTCGGAAAAGGTTGCCGGATTTTCGGTTGACCGCATGTGCGCGGGCGGCATGACCTGCCAGGCGATCGGCGGCTCGTTCATCAAGACAGGTTGTGCCGACATGATTATCGCCGGCGGCGTCGAGCACATGGCTCACCATCCGATGGGTGCGGGCGCGGATCCCAATCCTCGCGTTGTCACTGAAAAGATGGTGGAAGTAAAGTATTTCAACATGGGCAACACAGCGGAAAAACTCCATGACTGGATGCCGGAAAACGGCGAGCAGCCGGTAACCAAGGAAGAAGCGGACGAATACGCTTTTCATTGTCTGGAAAAATATTTCAAAGCCCTGGATGAAGGCTACTATGCCAAACATTGCGTGGATATGACTGTATTTTCTCCCACCGGCTGGAAAGTGGCCAACTACGACGAGCAGGCCAAACGCGGCACAACACTGGAAAGCATTAAAGGCCTCCGGAAGTTCCCCTTTAAAGCGGAAGGCCGTGTTACGGCAGCCAACGCCTCTGGATTGAACGACGGCGCGTGTGCATCGCTCTTAATGTCCGGCAAGAAGTGCAAAGAATTTGGCATTAAACCCAAGATGAAGTTTGTTGGCGCGGCATTTGTCGGCGTGGATGCTTCCATCATGGGTTGGGGACCTGTTCCTTCCACGGAAAAAGTTCTCAAAAACTTCGGCATGAAATTCGAAGACCTCGACATCATCGAGCTTAACGAGGCATTTGCGGTTCAGGCTGTCGGCTTTATGAAGCACTTCGGCATGAAAACCCCGGTCGATCCCCGAATGAATCCTTACGGCGGAACCATTGCGATGGGGCATCCCCTGGCCAGCTCCGGCGTTCGTTTGAGCATGCAGCTTGCGCAGGACTTCGAGTTGAATCCCAATGCCAAGTACGGGCTGACTACCATGTGCATCGGTCTGGGCATGGGCGGTTCGATTATTTGGGAAAACGTAGTTGGAAAAAATTTCTAGGAGGCTCACACAATGGCTAAATATATAACAGAATGTAAATTAAACTTTTTTCAATCAAAGAAAGCAGGCAAGATCGCAATTGTCACCATGGATAACGGGCAGTTCTACAACATCCCCAATACCTGGGGTGTTGAAGCGCTGGAATCTTTAAACAAAGTGCTCGACATCGTGGAAAAAGACAAAGATGTCAAAGGCTGGCTTTTAACCGGCAAGCCTTTTATCTTTAACGTCGGCGCGGACATCATGAGCGTGGATGTGAATATTAAACGGGATGACGCGGTTCAGATCGGCGCAACCGGACATGCCACCTTCTCCCGCATCATGAAGCTGCCCTTCCCGACACTGGCGGCCATCAACGGCGCGGCCATGGGCGGCGGCGTGGAAGTGGGTCTTTACCACAATTATCGTACCATCTCCAAGAGCCCGGGCGGATGCGATCATTACGCGCTTCCCGAATGCTTCCTGGGCCTGGTTCCCGGCTGGGGCGGAACGCAGCTGGTCACCAAACTGTGCGGGCCGGAAGCGGCCATCGAACTGATCATCACCAATCCGCTGAACATGAACAAAATGAGCAATTCCAAGAAGGCCTTTGAAATGGGCCTGGCGGACAGACTGATTGCCCCGGCGGAATTTGTCGATGACTCCCTCGCCCTGCTGGAAAGAATCATCACCGGTGAAGAAAAGATCGAACGTAAAGCGGTTGATCCGAAGATGAGCGACGAGCTCTACAACAAAACCAAAGCCATGATTACGGAAAAGGTTCATTCCGGCGCAGTGGCTCCTTACCTGGCCCTGGAATTGATCAAAGGCGCGGCCGGCTGGACGTATGAAGAAGGATTCAAGAAAGAAGACGAAGCGCTGGCCGATATGATTACCTCCGAGCAGTTCAAATGCGGTCTGTATTCGTTTGATTTGACCCAGCGTCGCGCCAAAAAACTTCCCGGCCGTCCGCCGAAAGAAGTCAAAGGCAATAAAATCGCCAAGATCGGCATCATTGGCGCCGGCTTGATGGCCTCCCAGATGGCTCTGCTGTTTGCGCAGCGCTATCAGTGCCCGGTCATCATGAAAGACATCAAGCAGGAATTTGTGGACAAGGGACTGGCTTACTGCAAAGATCAGCTCGCCAAGACAGCCAAAAAAGGCAAGCTGTCCGCAGCGGATGCCAAATGGATCGGTGAAGATCTCATTACCGGCACGGTGGATTATGCTCCCTTCAAAGACTGCGACTTCGTAATCGAAGCCGTTTTCGAAGAGATGGGCATCAAACAGAAGGTTTTCGGCGAACTGGAAGCCGTCTGCAAGCCCGAATGTATGTTCCTGACCAACACCTCTTCTCTGGATGTTGCCGAAATGGGCAAATTCCTGAAGGATCCTTCCCGCGTGATCGGGTTCCATTTCTTCAACCCCATCGCCGTGCTGCCGCTGGTCGAAATCATCAAAACCGATAGCACCAGCGATGTGGTTCTGGCCACGGCTTTTGACATTGCTAAGAAAATCAAGAAGACGCCGGTTCTGGTCAAGAACGCGCCCGCTTTCCTGGTCAACAGAATTCTGCTGGCCTGGATGGATGGCATCTTCCAGTGCATTGACGAAGGCGCGGATTTCATGCAGGTGGACAAAGCCGTTCATGACATCGGATTCCCCATGTCTCCGTTTACGCTGGCCGCGCTGGTGGGTCCCGCCATTGCTCTGCATGTGCAGGAAACCCTCAATAAGTATTTCCCGGACCGCTTCCCGGTCAACGCTGGCCTGAAAAACCTGGTGGCCAAGGGCAAAAAACAGCTTGTGGCCTTCACGGAAACCGGCATTGATGTTGATCCCGAAATCAAAGCCGGCTGGCCGCAGGGCGACAAGAAGTTCACGGATGACGAGATCAAAGCTCGCGTTTTGGAGCGAGTCGCCAAAGAAGTGGACACCATCCTGCAGGAAGGTGTTGTTGCGGAAGCCAAAGATGTGGATACAGGCGTGATCATGGGCGCAGGCTGGCCATTCTTTATGGGCGGCATCACCCCTTACCTGGATCAGAAGGGAATCGCGGAAAAGGTTACCGGCAAGAAATTCCATCCGAACGGATTTGTCGGAGCTTAAGAGCTTTTCCATTGTAAATTAAACCATTCAGGAACCGGGCAGCCCAATGGATGCCCGGTTCTTTTTTGTATTTTTCATTGACTTCCGCCAGATGTCTTCCTATATTTTCTACAAGAAAATATATTATCCATCAGTGCTTATTTGATCATCGCGTCGATTTGTCAATCAACATGGCAAACAAGAAAAGCATTGAAGAAAGGAGTGCATTATGAAACTACAATGGAAAGCCTTTTGTTTGACATCCATCATCATCCTGCTTGCTTTTGTTACGGGTCAGGCACTTTCAGCCACACTTTTCATAAAATTTCAGGACGGTTCGTCAGTCACCTATGACATCTCAAAAATCAATGCGATGACTTTTTCAGAAACTGCTCAAGCATCTTCTGAAGGAAATGTTCTTTTTGCGGAGGAATTTGGCGGCAATCTTTGGGATATTTGGGATTCCGTTGATGTTCAAGGCGGAAACTTTAAGAAATTTGCAAAGTTGGAAAACAATACCTTAAAAGTGAACGTGCCGGAAAACAATAGCTATGGAAAAACCGGCATCATGACCAAGCAGCCTTTATTCATCGTGGATGAGAAGATGTCCTCTCAACCCTATAAACTGATTTTTTCTTTCGATCCCGCTAACACGACAAATTTTGTCATTGCCGTATCTTCCTTTAAAGATCCCCATATCTGGATGCACCAAAATGCCTGGTTTCATTGGGGGCAGACCTCTATGACCGAGGGATCTGCCTATCTGATGAATACTCAATTCAAAGCATCAGGAACCGTGGAAGCAAAAACACCTCGCAAGGCGCCCGCAACCGTCGAGTTCCTGGTCTATCCTGGAAAAGTTGACATCCTGTTTCCTAAAGATTTGAAACTTACAAAGGATATTCATTGGCTGAAACCAGGAACGGGACTTTATCTTTACATATTTACGCAATCCTGGCCAGAGAATGCAAGGGCGTCATTTGTATTAAAGTCAGTAAAATTAATGCAAGATCAATAAAATCATCAGACAAAAAAGAAGGTTTGGCATGAGTTCTTCTCCTCCGGTCATGAAAGTGACATTTTTAGGCAATACGACCCTGCATGTTTCCGACGGCAATACGTCTATACTGGTGGACAGCTTTATGTCGCGCTGTTCCCTGGAAGAAGCTTTTGGCTCAACCCATGAGAATCCATGCAAAGTCAGGCCGTCACGAATATCCGATTACCTGTCCCGGGGCGGAATCACCGATGTGGATGTGCTGGTTATCGGCCATTGCCACTATGATCATGCGCTGGACTTTCCCTATATCGCGGCCAATATCTTTCCGGAGGCGAAAATCTTTGGCAGCCGATCCACCAAAATGATTGGATTGGGCGCAGGTCTTGATGAGAGCCGTTTTTTCCCGTCTGCGGGCGCGTCTCCGTCATCTATCCGTTTTGGCAATTTTACCATCAAGCTGATCCCCTCCACCCATGCAGACCCCTGGATTTTTCAAGGAGAAATTGAAAGCCCGGAACCTTTCCGACATATCGCCAATCCGGAAATGGGCGTAATATCTTCAGAACTGAAAGATGGTGGCGTTTATACCATTGTGATTACTCATAAAACAGAAAAAGGAGAGACACGCTCTTTGCTGGCGCAGAATACGGCAGGCTATTCCCCGGATTTGCCGCCTCTTACCGAGAAGGTGGATGCGGTATTTATGACGATTACCGGCCTGAGTACGCCTGAGCAAAACGATCGGGAAAATAACTATCGGAATCTGGTGGAAAATACCGGTGCCCGGCTGGTGGTTCCCATCCATTGGGATAATTTCTTTGCCGACATTAACGATATCCTGAATGACCCCGCGACAGACCCATACATTTTCAGCGATAACATCCCGCAGGCGCTGGGCTGGGTGCTCGAAAGGACAAAAATATCCTCATCCCATGCCGTGTTTTATATGATGAAATTTTTTGAAACGATTGATTTATATCAGGATATGGATGTTGCCGATCCAAAGCGCATCAATACCCTCTGGACGATTAAATAATTTTTAAAAAGTTATCTGAATGCGGCGATTCACCATTATTTCTTGACATGTTATGAGCATATGCTTGTAACGAGTTCGGAAAGGGAGAGGAATGGTCCGTTCCCATTATCACATGCATATCTACCACCGAATATGAATTATGCGTGGCCTGGCAATATTCACAGCCCGGCGAATGATATTGAAAGAAAGTTCACTTTTTTTATGGCTATGTGCAAAATGGGGTTGGAAATGTAAAAAAACCTATATGACTTGATCCGTTTTTTGCGAATGTATTGTGGTTGGAATGACATGTCTAAACTTTATCGGCTGATGCGAACTGCTGATTGAAGAACTAACAAAAGACATGAAATCCCGGAAGAACATCGTTTTTCCTGCTGTCTAACAAATTTACGATGATATACCAACTTGGCTCAAGCGGCATATCGCCCGCATGGAATGCCGTTGGCCTTCCCCAGGCTCGTGCCATCGCTCAGCTCCGCTGTTCTCTTAAAACATTCCGAAGAAGTTCTTGACTAAGTCGTAAATTGGAAGTACATTTAATAGTACAATAGGAGGTACAACCAATGCCAAATGCACCAAAAATTATACCCATTTCTGATCTTAGACAAAACGCAAGCGAAGTTGTGAAGAGTGTTTCATCTTCCCGAGAACCCATTTTTATTACTCAGCGCGGAAGAGCTGCTGCCGTCATGGTCAGCATGGAAGTTTATAAAAACGCACAACATGAATTGGATATTTTACACCTTCTCGCCAGAGGCGAGAAGGAAATAGCGGCAGGCACCGGTTATGAACTCGATGACGTGTTAAAGGAAGCAGATCATTATCTTGAGGCTGCAAAAATTTGAAAATT
>DAOLNX010000061.1:0-20961 GCA_035416785.1 Smithellaceae bacterium
GAATTGCTCAATAAGCTGGCGTGGCGCATAACCACGATTGGATAATGGCTCCGGTATACCAAACTGTGAAAAAGCTTCCTGAAACTGCAATCGATCCAGCATCTGTTTCATCAGTGCTATGCCACCCCATGCTGTAACTTCTTTGTTAGAAAACCCGACTGTATAACCGTTACCCTGAAGCTGCCTCTCCATCTCATCACTCCATAACACGTTAATATGTATAGTTTATTTCTAATGGTTTCCATTAGAACATGTTACGGTTGTCCTTTTTAACTACTATCACGCGCAAAACAGTTGCTTAAAGCAAAATCATCTAATGGAAAATCTGGTTTCAATGTGATTTTGACAGTTTTTAGACGATTTTGAACTAAAGGAATTGTATTCGGATGTCAAGAACAAAGAACATGGTGACAAGATCATGCTCAAGCCGGATGTTCCGTGCGAATGCGCTCGGCAATCCGGCAAACCTCGTCCATGACTTGGCAAAGGTTGATGGTCAAAAGGCGACGGTTTTCCATAACGATTTTCCCGTTGATGATGCTGGTGATCACATCCGAACCTCGGGCGGCGTAAACCAGTTGGGAGTATGGATTGTAAAGCGGCGTCAGATGCGGCTGATTCATATCCAATACAATGATATCGGCCAATTTCCCCGTTTCAATCGAGCCGACCAGGTGATCCAGGCCCAAAAGGCGCGCACCACCGAGAGTGGCTATTTTGATCACGGTTTCCGCGCTCATGACGGTGGGATTTAACGTGGTGACTTTGTGAATTTTTGCCGCCGCATCCATCTCCCGGAACATATCCAAATCGTTGTTGCTGGCCGCTCCGTCCGTGCCTAGGCCAACGGTAATGCCTTTTTCCAGCATTTGCGGCGCGGGGGCGATACCCGCCGCCAGTTTCATGGAACTGACCGGGTTGTGGGAAATGCCGACGCCCAGGTCGGCAAAAATGTCCATTTCTTCATCGGAAATCCAGTTACAGTGTACCGCTATGGTCCGGTTGTCCAGAACGCCCAGATCCAGCAGATGACGCACCGGTTTTTTGCCGTAGCGTTTTTCGATCGTTTCAATTTCGCTTTCGTTTTCCAGAAGATGGGTCAGGTAGAGAATTCCTGCTTCCCGCGCCGCGTTCTTCACGTTAACCAGCGTTTCCGGAGAACAGGTGTAAGGCGAGTGGCAGAAAAAAGCAGGTGAAATCATTGGAGACAGGGGCATCCAGCGCGCAACAAAGCGATCCGCGGCTTCCATTATCTTTTCAAATTTGGGATTGTCCGGCGTGGCAAAATCGGCAAAGCCTTGAGAAAGCACCGCGCGCATGCCGCAAGACCGGGTGGCTTCCGCAATCTGGTTTTCAAAAAAATAGCCGTCACAAAAGGTTGTGGCGCCGGAGAGAATCATTTCCGCCATGGCCAGAAGCGCGCCTGAATAAACCATTTCCTTGTTGACGAAACGCGCTTCCATAGGGAAGATATGGTGGTTTAGCCAATCCATGAGCGGCAGGTCATCGGCCAGACCACGGAAGCAGACCATGGGCAAATGAGTGTGTGTATTGACCAGGCCCGGCATGACCAGGCAGCCGGTTGTGTCAATCCGTTTTGCCGCAGTTACAGGCCGGTTTTTCCCCACAAGGGCGATGCGGCCGTCTTGAATGCCGACGATGCTGTTTTCAATGATTTCCATTTGTGCGGACATGGTTAAAAGCGTTCCGCCGGAAAGAACAACATCCAATGGTTGTGTTTGCATAAATTCCCTTTTTCCTTTCAATGAAACTCGATTTTATAATAGATGTCAACGCCGCTTTCCTGTCCGGTTTGCGTCTCCACCTGCCAGCTTTTGGATAGGTTGTAGCGCAGAAAAAATAAATTGCCGCCGGAAAAAAGCGATCGGCCGTAGCTGATATACAGATCCGGCGTCAAATATTTGCCCACAACGAGCATCGTTTCCGGAACGCTGCCCGTTGTGGAGCTTGCCGTTTTGCCGTCCGGTGATGTCGCGATGCGTTTGTAGCCCATATAATCGTTTTGTTGCAGGACATCCGCGGAAATGTGCAGCGTGTCGAAGCCCAGGCGGGTCCTGATTTGTTGTTGCAACTGTTCAGACTGTTTGGATGTCAGAAGCGCGCCCGCCGCCATCGCCATCAGTCCCGCCTGTTCGGAGCTTCCACCCAATGGATGTCCCAGGACGATGTAGGCCAGGATGTCCATGTCCTGCATAAAAGGCTCCGAATAGAGCTTGATGATGGGATGAGGAAGCGAGCCAGTGACGGTAACACCTGCCCGAACGTCGCCCAGCTTGCGCAGGGCCAGAATATCCAGCGCCGGCTGATTGATCGGACCGCCTGCATAAAACAGGTTTCCACGGACAATATCCAGGTTCACGCCGTAGGTGCGGAAGCGGCCCTTAACCACCCGAATTTCTCCCCGGCCGGAAATACTGTCCAAATTCTGAAATTTTAAATCGATTTGACCGCCCAGTTGCGCGTCAATGCCGGATGCCTGAAAAGAAACTGCGTCTCCAAGAATCATTTTAACCTGCGCATCCAGTTTGAACGGCAGTTTAGAAAAGGAGTTGGTTGCCTTCCTTTTTCCTTTCCGAATCACATCCGGGCTTGCCTGGAGAGAACTGCGGGGCTGGGCGCCGGTAATCTGAATGGTCGGTAACGATACTTCTCCCCTCACGGTTAACTTTTCCGGCGTTCCGGAAAAAGAAAGCTTAGGCGAGCTTTGCACTTGAAGTTCCGGAAAATAAACAGTTTGAAAGTTTTTGCCGTTTATCACGCCCTCATAACTTTCCACTTCTTTGCCTTTCATCCTGACCAGCGCCTGGCCTACAATTTCACCCTTGCCGGAAGTGGCACGGAAGGTATCGATATGGATGACGTTTTTATCCAGACGAGCCAGAAGAGAGACGTTTTGCAGCGTAATTCCCGCGCCCGGCAGATAGCCTCCCGCATCGGTCAGCCGAACCGTACCGCCAATTTGGGGATTATCCCATTGGCCGTCCAACCGGAGCGCCACATCCAGCTCTCCCTGGCTTTCCTGCACAAGCTCTGGAAATAATAAGCTTAATCCTCCTTTTTCCCGAAAACGGCCGTTGAGCGACATTTCAAGATTTCCTGTCGGATTCGGTCGAACCGGCAGGTGAGCGGCAACCGGCAGACGGAAAAGCCCCTGAATTTTTCCCTGTCTGGCCAAACGCAGAGCCACAGAGCCGGAAAGCGTCTCATTTTGCCAGTTCCATTGCAAAGTTGCATTTCGCAGTCGCAATTTTACATCCCCTCTTTGTCCCCGAAGCAAAATTCCGGATTCCGCAAGCGTTGTTTGACCGGTCAGAGAAAAGCGACGGTTTGCCAAAAGACTGCCCCTGGCGCTTCCGGACATTTTTCCTTCCAGTTTTACACTACCGGGCAGCCAGGCACAGTAGGGCGTCATGTCAAATTCCCGCCAGGCCAAATTGAAATTTCCTTTATCCGGTAGTTGCAGACCGGCGGGAAACGAGGAGGAAAAATCTCCCTGAATGCTTCCTCCCTCGGCCGGAATCATCTCTGCTTTTACCTGAATGCCGGATTGCCCGGCATTCAGCGTAAAAGAACTTTGCCGGATATTGATGGTTTGCCCTTGAGCTTGAAGCGTTCCGGAGGCGGATAAGGATCCGGTCATCTCCAGGCGCTTTTGGGGCAAAAGTTTCATAGTAAGGGTTCCGCTAGTGATTCCTTCGATATTCCATTGAGATAACAGTAGGTTAGCGCGGGAAAGATTCAACTGAGTCCATCGGCAATCCAAAGTACCGCTGTTTGACGCAGGGGCGAACCAACCGGAAAGGCTGAGCATTTCGGCATTACCGCCTGTCAAAGTTAAAGACTCCGTCAAAATGTCGTTTGCCGTAATGGTTAGTGCAGCGGGTCGGGTAAGTTTCCAGGGGCCGATGACGTCTTCTCCGTCCAGACGCGCAATATTGCCCTGCCATTTGCCTTGCCGCCAGGCGCCGGTGAGGGATGCCGAAATTTTCGTTTTTTGGGAACGGAAAAAGGCGTTAATCGTATGCAAAGACAAAGCGCCTTTTGCTTCGGCTGTGAACAAATCCGCTTTCTGGCCATTGTAGCCCGGTTCTTTCAAAACGGCCGAAAGTGAGAAAGGCGAATTTTCCTGATCCGCAATGGACGCTTCCAATTTGGCCGAAGAAACGGTCATGCCGTTGAACGCCAGTTGACGTCCCGAAGCGGAAAGGATACCGCCCATCCTGCCGTTATGCAGGCGCATCCAGCCGGATGCGGCAAGGACGCCGGATGTTTGCGGAACCAGGCGAGACAAATCTTCAATGCGGAGATTGAGATTCACTCTGCTTTTAATTGCGCCGGCGGCGGTCAGTTGAAAACCTTTCCCTTGCAGCATCATGTTTTCAATCATCACATTCTCGCCCAGAAAAGTTGCGCGTGCCTGTCCGATAAGTTGCCGTCCGTGCAGTCGGCTTTGCAAAAGGGTGACTTCGATTTTCCCTTCCACCGGACGATCTTTTTCAAAATCCACCTGGCCTGCGGCGCAAAAGTTGACCACTCCGTTCCATTTCCGGTCTATGGCCGCCGGATTCAGATTGCTGCCTGAAAGATGTCCGAAAATGGAAACCTGTTTTTGCCAGACGATATTCAGTTGGCCCTGCAAAGCGCCTTTCAGCGCTTGCGCCTGATCGATTTTCAGTCTTAATCCCTGATCGTTTCCCCCATAACTGCCGTTGATGCTGATCGCTTGCCAGTTTTTAGAGCGGTTGGCCAGAGAAAATTTCCCCTCATAATTTTTCATTGTGCCGGCAAAATCCAGACTTCCGGCCAGAGAAAGCGGAATCTTGAAATCATTAAATAGATCAAGGCCTTGCGTTTTGGCACTCAGCTTCAAAAAAGGCAGAGGGCCGCTGACGGTCAGCATACCCTCCGCCGTCAGCAAATCCGGCCTGCCCAATCGTTGCAGGCGGATTTTAGAAAGAGGAAAGCCCGTGGCCGTCATTCCGGCATCCGCATCCAGACGCCAGAGAGATTTTTGATTTGACTTGCCCAGAAGAACCAGGTTTCCCATAAGTTCACGGGGGGATTTGCCCTGTGAAAATTTCCCCTGCAAAGAAAATAGATCCATGCCGACCAAAGGGGAGGAGGGACGGGCTTCCAGATTGATTTCCAGCAAAGGAGAGCCAAAGCCGGCCAGAATGTCTCCGGTCACCCTGCCCTGCGCGGAAGCCAACCGGAGAGACTTGACGCGGAGCCGCGCATCTTCCCATAATAAAGAGGCATGAATTTCCGAGAAAGAAACCGAATCTTTTTTCAGATGACGATATGTCACATTGCGGACGGTGAAATCGTGAACGTCGCCTTTAAATAACTGTATGAAATACGGGGCCTTAGGCCATCGCAGATCAGGGGGCTTTTCCGGCGATAAATCGACAATTTCCACATCCCGGGCGGACAGATGTCGCAGGCTGACTCGGCCGGTCAGCAAATTCAGGGGATGATAATTCCAGAAAAGATGCCGGATTTGAACCTTTCCCTGCGGCCAAGAAAAGGTCAGATTTTCAAGATTGATCGAATGATCCGAAGTTTGGGAAATTCTTTTCGCGGAAATTTGCACGCTGGAATAGCGTGAAACGGTTTTCAAAAGCGTTTCCACGCCCCGGGCCGAGCCGAAAATCCAGAAAGGCAGACTCATGCACAGAAACAGCGTCAACAGCGCGAAAACCGCAAAGAAATATTTTAACCTTCGTTTCAAAATTCAAACCCTACTGTAAAATGAATCCGGAAACCGGGATTTTCTACGTTAATTTGCCGGGCCACGGAAAAGTTCAATGCGCCCACCGGTGTGAAGTAATGAACGCCAATGCCTGCCGCTTGATAAAGTGTCAGTGTGGAAAAGCTGTCAAAAGCGTTGCCCGCGTTGTAAAAGGCGGAAGCCGCCCAGTCTTTCAGGATGGCGCGTTGCAATTCGATGCAGCCGGACAGAAGATGCTTGCCGCCCACCACATTGCCTTTTGAATCCGTGGGTCCCAAAGACTGATAGGCGTAACCACGAACGCTCTGATCACCGCCCGCAAAAAAGCGCAGAGAAGGAGGCAAATCGGAAAGGGGATCGGAAAAAAAAGTCACCGCTGATTTGGTGCTGGTGGCCAGGGAAAGACGCCAGGGGAGAGGCAAAAGATGACTGGCTTCGCCGATTAACTGAAGCAATTGCGTGGAAGATCCCATCAAAGGGCCGGTGCCGCGCAAATCAAGGGCATAGCGGAACCCACGACTGGGGCGAACCATGCCGTCGTACGCATTATCGGAAAACCGGATGCCCGGCAGCACATAGTGCGAAGAAGAATCCTGATCGCTGATGGTATATTCCTCCTGCTGAATTTTCACATAAACCGAACCTTGCTTTCTTATTCCGAAACTTCTTGTTTTGGCCAGTTCCAGAGAAACAATCCGGTTGTTATAGGTTGAAAGATCGTCTCTTTGCAGATTGATCTGCGCGGAGGTGAACGAGCGAATATCCTCACGTCCTGGAAGAATGTAGCTTGTGGCAAGCCCCTGCAGCCTTTCGGAAACAAAGATCATGGAATTCAGTTCATGACCGCGATGAAAAACGTTAAGGTCTCGATAACGCAGGGAAAATCTTGCTCCGGTATCGGTTCCGTATCCCACGCCCGGCCTCAAACTTTTTTGCGGCAAAGGCTTTAATCCAATGCTTACAGGCACTTTGTATTCCTTGGCCTGCTTTTTATCCGCCAAAACTGTTACTTCGCGGAAACGCTCGGAATTATTCAACTGAAGCTGGGTTTCGGCAAGTCGGGCATAGGAAAACACATCCCCCGGCGCGAAGGCAAGGTAGCGTCGTAGAAACGGTTCCGGATAATCGGGCGCGCCCTCCAGCGTAATGTCGGAAAAAAAATATTTCTCGCCCGTTTGCAGCTCCAACCGGATGTCCGCGGAATTGGCTGCCTCATCCACGGAAATTTCATGGACCGCATAGGCCGCGTCCAGATAACCCAAATCGGAAGCCCGCGACAAAAGAGATTGCTTGGCATCCTCGTAGGATTGGTGCAAAAGCGTATCGCCCTTGCGAAGCGGAAAGGCTAAAGCAAGATTTGTCAAGGAGGACTCCGACGCGCCTGGTCCGTTGATCCTGACCTGAACAGAAGACAAAATCGCGGGTGGACCGGCATCCACTTTTACCCGCAGACGATAGCGCTCTTCCGGAAGCGCTTCCAGTTGGAAGCCAACGCGGGCGGAATAATAGCCGTAAGGTTCCAGCGCGTCCAAAACTTTTGCCTCTGCCTGGGAAATAAAACGTTCCAGCCAGATTTTGTCCACTTTTTGGTCTTTGATGAGACCGTGGGGAAAAGTCAAAGCCTCCATCACATTGCGACGGACATCCCCCTCCACGCCTTGAACGACCATTTCCACCGGTTCAGCGCCATGCGCCGCTGCGGCGAATCCGATTCCCAGAAGCATCACGAAAAGTAAAATACCGCAGGATAATCTTTTCCCGGAGCAAGACAAAGCGCCTGTTGACCGGCGGTAAAGGGGTTTTTCCGCAAACATGATTGAAAACATTACCTTCGTTGCGCCTGCTATGGCTTTTTGGGTTCGCCCACCGTGAGAGAGGCGGTTTTGCTTCCCTGAAGATTGCAGGCGGCCGTCACTTCCAGCGTATCACCGGCTGCCGCGGGAATTTTATACGTATAGCTAAAGGATGTTTTTCCGGGCTGGGATTTGTAGCTGTTTGCCGAAGCAGGAGCGCCATTTTTCTGGATATCAATCTGCTTGACATAATGCATACCCGCGGCAAACGACTTGTGCGTGATATTCACCGTCAGCGTTTGTGAGGGAAGATCATACGTTAAGCCAATTTCCTGCGGTGGATCGGCAAGCGCGGCCGGCGCGGCAAAAAGGCAAATCGCCCACAAACACAGGGCAGCCAGAGCAAACGGATGTTTTTTGCCCCCATCCATGCTGGTTGACCTTGTGGCCGATGCGAAAAGCGCAAAATGCTGTTTCCGCCCTCCGGCAGACAAAACAAAACGGAAATCCATCAATCTACTGGACAACAATTTTCCTAAAGCCCTAACATTTTTCATCATTTTTCCTTCCTTTCATCATCAGTTTTGTAGCACGGATTTTCAACACCGCCTTCCCCCATTTCAACGTAGTGCGGAGTTTTAACTCCGCTGCAATGTCGCGCACCCGACTTTTGACTTTACGCCCCGCGCCTGCCACCCCTCGCGGACATCAATGTCCACACTACATTGCCCTATCCATAACCTCATAATACTCCATCATTTTCCGCCCCGTTGGCTCTTTACCACCATTTCGCTGTAGTGCGGATTTTTAAATCCGCAAAACCCGCACAGCTAACGCTACGCACTACATTTATTATTTTCGCGGACGTCAATGTCCGCGCTACATTGCTTAAAACATGACGGTTTTCACATCCAGGGCTAATGAACCCAAATGCGGGTAATCGGCATAACGGCTGACCAGGCCTTTTCTGACGGGGTTGTTGAAAATATACTTCAATACCTCGCGCAAATCCTCGTCCCGGCGTAAAACATGGTCGTAATAACCTGGCTGCCACAATTTGCCGAGCGCTGCTTGCCGTCCATACGCAAAGCCGGTTTTCTGCTTGAATACTCTGACAAATAATTTCATGTCCGCATTCTCATTTTCTCCTTCCAAAAGAAGATGCAAATGATCCGGCATGAAGCAATAACCCCAGACGCAGAAACTGTGTTTTTGCGATTCATCGACAAGAACGGCAATTGCCGCCGTAACCAGCACGGCCTCCCGAAAGAGGGGTTGTTTTTGATCCGTGCAGGTTGTGACAAAATAGCGATGGCAGCCCCGGTAATCGAAATTCGTCAATCTCGGTTTTATTTTATATTGCATAAATTGACGCTCATCAATGATTTACCCAGCGCGGATTTTTAATTCCGCCTCCGTTTGCCCCCATTTCAACGTAGTGCGGATTTTCAAATCCGCTGCGAAGTCACATCCCCGGCTTTTGATTTTAAGCCCCGCGCCTGCCCGCCACCAGAGGACATAAATGTCCGTATATTGCTCTGCTCATAACCCAATAATATTCCGTTGTTCTTCACCACGCTGACTCGTTTCCCCCGCTTCAACGTAGCGCGGAGATTTAACTCCGCTTTAACGGACATAAATGTCCGGACTACATCACCAATCACGCATTAACATTGTAGTGCGGATTTATAATTCCGCCGTCATGTCGCATCCCCGGCTTTTGATTTAACCCCCCGCGCCTGCCATTCCGGCGGACATAAATGTCCGCACTACGTTGCTGCTGCCTTCTCCCTCCCTCTCCATCGGTCCTGATAATAATATCATTGAGATAGAAATGGCAATCAAAATATAACGATTGAAAAACCGGTGTGAATTTTGTATTCTGCCGATACTGAACATTTCGGAGGCAGTTATGGACGCATTACTTCTTGCCCGCATACAATTCGCCTTTACCATTGGCTTTCATTTTCTTTTCCCGGCGATGACGCTGGGGGTGGCTTTAATTCTCTTGATTTCGGAAACCCTTTTTCTGATTAAAAACGATGAAATATACCGAAGAATTACAGATTTTCTGGCTCGTCTGCTGGGGCTGATTTTTGTTGTCGGTGCGGCTACCGGTATTGTGATGGAATTTTCTTTCGGGACAAACTGGTCCAGATACGCCCGAACCGTCGGTGACATCTTCGGACCGATTCTGGCTGCCGAAGGGGTGATTGCTTTTTTTCTGGAATCGGTTTTCCTTGGTGTCCTGCTTTTCGGCCGCAAGAAAGTTTCTCCCAAAATTTATTGGCTTTCAGCCTTTCTGGTGTTTTTTGGCGGCCATTTGTCGGCCTTCTGGATTATCGTGGCCAATTCCTGGATGCAGACGCCCGCAGGCTATGAAATAACTTCAGCCGGGAAAATTCTTCTGACCGATTTCGGCGCGGCTGTTTTTAATCCCTCAACTCTTGCTCGTTACCTCCACACGGTTTTGGCCACCTGGATTACCGGCACGGTCATGGTGACGGGCATTGCCGGCTATTATGTTTATAAGGGGCTGCATGGTGAGACAGCCCGCGCCATGCTGAAGCTGGGCGTCATTCTGTTTGCGGTAACGCCGATTTTGCAGTTGGGTGCAGCCCACGGACATGCCATTCAGGTGATCAACTATCAGCCGATTAAAGCGGCGGCGATGGAAGGGCATTTTAACACGTCCAGAGGGGCGGATATTTATGTTGCCGGTTATGTGGATGAGGAAAAGGAAAAAACCTGGGGCCTTTCAATTCCCAAAGGATTGAGTTTTTTGTATAATTTTGATCTTAATTCAGAAATCAAGGGGTTGCATGAGGCGCCCAAAGAGGAATGGCCGCCGGTGAATCTGGTGTTTCAGGCTTACCATATTATGGTTTCTCTGGGCGGTTTGTTTATCGGTCTGGGAATATTGGGCGCTTTTCTTTTGTGGACGGAAAGGCTCTTCACCGCGAAATGGTATCTCGGCGTGCTTCCCTTCCTAATTCCGCTTCCTCACCTGGCGCATGAAACCGGCTGGATCACGGCGGAAGTCGGGCGTCAGCCCTGGATCATCCAGGGGCTGATGAAAACGTCCGGTGCTTCGTCGGTGGTGGTTTCCGCCGGTCAGATTACCTTTAGCCTGTTGATGTTTTTGCTGGTTTACCTGTTATTGTTTGTCATGTTTATTCTGATTTTCAGAAAAATCGTTTTGCAAGGGCCGGAGGCGCCTTGACCAAGGTCGCCAAAACAGGTGCAATGGAGACAGATTATGGATAATATTCAGAATTTTCAAGTCCTGTGGTTTTTATTGATCTTTGCGCTTTTTTTGGGCTATGCGCTTCTGGATGGTTTTGACCTGGGAATTGCCGTTTTGTTGCCTCTCTTGGGCAAAAGCAAAGAGGAAAAGGATACGCTGATTGCCTCAATTGGACCGGTTTGGGACGGCAATGAGGTCTGGCTGATTACCGGCGGCGGCGCTCTGTTTGCCGCATTTCCGCATGCATATGCCACCATATTTTCAGGTTTTTATCCGGCAATGATGCTGGTGCTTCTGGCATTGATTTTTCGTGCGGTTTCCATGGAATTCCGTGCCTACGACACGGTGCGCGCCGGCCTGTGGGAAAAAGCGTTTGCCGGGGGCAGCGCTCTTGCCGCCCTGCTTTTCGGCGTGGCACTGGGCAATGTCGTTTACGGCGTTCCGCTGGACGGTCGCATGGAGTTCACCGGCAACTTTTTTACGCTGCTGCGCCCTGTGCCTTTGCTGTTCGGCATTACGGGGCTTGCCGCCGTGTTGCTCCAGGGTGCGGCCTGGTCCATCTTAAAAACGACAGGGGATTTGCAGCAACGGTCCTTTCAGGCCATTCGTATTCTGTCCATGATCAATGTGGTTTTGGCGGTGGTTTATTTTGCGGTTCTGCTGAACGTGACACCTCGTTCGTCGGGAAATCCACTGTTTTTTATCGGGCTATTGCTGACATTTTCCGGGCTTGCCGCTTTGTTCCTGGGAGTGGGAAAGAAAAAAGATGGCGCTGCGATCTGGGCATCATCCTGTTCGCTTATCGGGTTACTGCTGGCGGCAGGCGCGGTGCAGTTTCCCAATCTGGTCACTGCCTCTAATCAGGCTCATGAAAGCCTGACGATCTACAACAGTTCCTCCGGACTTTATTCGCTTCAGGTGATGGCCGCCATCGGTCTTGTCGGCATGCCCGTCGTCGTTGGTTATACCATCTTTGTTTACCGTCTTTTTAAAGGGAAGACGGAAGCGGGGAATCATTACTGATGATTACATCTTTTCCCTGTCAATCCCCCATCGGCCATTGATTTTCTTCAGTTCCAGGGTCTTTTTACCTGTATCCCGGAAGAGAGAAGATCTGTATTTTTGTATAAATACGGCAGTGGCCTGATGATTTCGGATTAAAATCTGCAAGTCACTGATTATGATGTCAATGTTTTTGTTTTTCCGGAAAAGTTCGGTTTTATACGCAATCCAAGCATCCAGATTCATTCCTCTGGATGTAAATCCGGGCAGATAGCAACTCTTATACGTTTCCATGTCGCCGGTTTGCCAGCTGGTCAGCCATGTTGTAATGAAATTGCGGATTTCCGCTTCAACTTGCTGTTTGGTATTTTCAGGTTTGGGTTGATCCGGAGAAAAAGCGGTCAAGGCAGATAAATGTCCGCTTGTTTCAAGCGCAATGGAGGGTGTTTTCACATTGTTAATGCTTTTTGCTTTTATCGGAGCGGAAGAAATCGAACAGGCGATTTTTTCCAAGGATTCTTCAGATGTATCAGGAGGAATGCTTTTCCAGGGACCGGCGTTGCCTTTAATGGAGCAATAAACGGCGTCTCCATTTTTGTCGTAAACCGCTGTAAAAAAATCTTTCAGCAGCTTCCTTGAACAGTCAATTTCAAACAGAACGATCGCATGACTGATCAACTCCGGTTTCTTGGGCGCGTTGGCGGAATGCTGCACAAGAGGCAGGATATCCTTTTTGATGGCAGCCGTGTAAACGGTTTTCGTGTGGATATATCGGATGTCTTTGTTAACATGAATGCTGCTTTTGTCGTAATACAGGCTTCCTTTGACGGTTTCCGCATGGAAGACCCATTGCGCCGCCCGGACCTGTCCAGCATATAGCAGCATTGAACATACCAGAATATAAAAAATAAATACTTTTCTCATCACTGTGCCAAAAGGATTGGTTTTCCTGTCTTTCCGATGCATTTTGTCTATAATACTATTTGCGATTGCGCAATGACCAATATGAACCGCCATTGGTCTTCTTGCCTGTTAAACGCTTGTTTCCGCCAGTTAAAGATGTTAGCATAAAGCTATCAACAGGGTTTCAGGCTGACACAAATGTTATTCAATTCTCCTGAATTTCTATTTCTTTTTCTGCCGGTGGTTCTGACCGTTCTTTTTTTATTGAGACAAAAGTGTGACATTCTGGTATTGCCTTGGCTTATTGCTTGTTCTCTGGCTTTTTATGCGTGGTGGAACCTGTCTGATACTTTATGGCTTGTCTTTTCCATTCTTGGCAATTTCTTGTTTGCAGCGTTTTTGCGGTGGAACCGGAATTCAGGGAGATTCGATGGCGCATTGGCGCTTTCAGCCGGCATCGCCGCGAATCTGGTCTTGCTCGGGATATTCAAATATTCGGGTTTTGTCTGCAGCCTTGCAGGATGGGAGAACGTGGTTGCGCATAGACTTCCTCTGGGAATTTCTTTTTTTACTTTTACGCAAATTGCTTTTCTTGTTTCCACGGCGCGTGAAGATGAACATTCTTTACCGTCTTTTTCGGTTTATGCGTTGTTTGTCACCTTTTTCCCCCATTTGATTGCTGGACCGGTGTATCATCACCGGGAGATGTTTTCTCAGTTCGCTTCTTCTTTCATGGGAAGGTTCAGTTCTCGCGCCCTCGCGTCCGGTCTGACTCTTTTTGCCATCGGATTGTTCAAAAAAGTATTTCTCGCCGATCCGCTTTCCCAATACGTGTCTCCTGTGTTTGTGGCAGCGTCCCAGGGGCAGCAGCCTGCTTTTCTGGAATGCTGGGGCGCCGCTCTGGCATACAGTTTTCAGCTCTATTTTGATTTTTCCGGTTTCATGGACATGGCGTCCGGTATCGCCTTCATGATCGGTGTTCGGCTTCCCCGGAACTTCTTTTCTCCTTATCAGGCTTCCAATATCAGTGAGTTTTGGCGTCGCTGGCATATGACGCTCTCCCGCTTTTTCCGTGATTACGTCTATATCGCGCTTGGCGGCAACCGTCACGGCTTTGTACGAAAGCAGGGAAACCTTTTGATAACGATGCTTCTGTGCGGTCTTTGGCACGGCGGGGGATGGACCTTTATCTTCTGGGGAGCCCTGCATGGCGCCTTTCTGGTGATTCATCAGATATGGCGCAGAATTTGCGAATATTTTTCCAAAACGGACGAGGTTTCCGGTCGTGTCTGGCCGGGACGGATTCTCACCTTTGTGTGTGTTGTTGTGGCGTGGACTGTGTTTCGCGCCGAGCAGACCGATACGGCCTGGGCCATGCTCAAGGGGCTTGCGGGATTGAATGGCCTCAATCTTCCCGCGTCATGGTTTCCGGTTCTGGGATCTCTGGGTGGCGTTTTGAGTGAATGGGGCGTTGGTTTTAAGAGCAAATTCGACGGTCTCTGGCAAGGAGCGCCGCAAGCCGCCATGCTTTTGATTTCCCTGGTGATTTGCTGGGCAGCGCCCAACAGTCATGAAATTATGGCCCGCTATGCGCCGACCTTGGATGTTTTTCATGAAAAGGCCATGTCTTCGGGGAGCTTTCTTCAATGGAGACCCAGGCCGGTTTTTGCAGTGATGACAGCGCTGGTTCTTTTCGGAAGCCTTGCCGTCTGGATGATGACGGATCATACGCCGCCATTTCTCTATTTTCAGTTCTGAAGGAGCGCTTTTCGTCATGGTGTACCGGAACTACCTGGTCATTGTTTTTTCAATGCTTTTGGGAGGAATGGCTCTGTGTTGTATCGTCCTTGCCACCATTGCCCAGCACAAACAAAAGGAACTTCCTCGCCCCGAAGGCAGGAACTGGCGTCTGTCTTATTATGAAGCCGGACATCCCGTCAGTATGGATCATGATATTTTCTATTATGGATTTGGTCCTTCCATGAAGCGCGCAAAAGAGGCGGATGTCCTGATTCTTGGGCATTCCATGACTCTTTTTGCCTTTGAGGCCGGATGTACGGCAGAGTTTGCCCGAAAGCATCATGTTTCTTTTTTTCATCTGGGTTTGCTTTCGGAAACAGGAAGTGATTTTTTCATGAAATTAATGGACCGATTCCAGTTTCATCCGGTCCTTGTTTTGGTGATGCCGGAATATTCGGGACGCCTGGCGTTTTTTGAAGATGGTTTGACGACTTTTGCTTCATCCATTATCTCTGAAGGCGCCGTTCGGCGCTATTTTTCAAATCTTTTGAATCAACATGTCCGATGGTGGGCCAGTGGGGAAAAACCGTCGCATCTTTTGTACCGTTCGGAGGAGAACGGACTGCTGGAAGCTGCCATCTGGCCCGGTTATGACAGCCAAAACGAGGAGTTTACAGCAGATACCGTCAACTGCCCTCAGCCGACATCAGAGACAGTATCACGGGCACGGTTACTGAAGGACCGAATTGAGAAAATGGGAGGGCGTCTTGTGTTTTTTGTTGTTCCCGGCCGGAACAACTGCCTGGAGGGATCAAGGGAAATTGCGCGGCGTCTGGGCGTGACCTTTCTGGAAACAGACGGAAAACAGATAACCAGTTTTGATGGCGGCTATCACCTGGACCGTGCAGGATCGCTTCTGTTCACACAAAGATTTTTAGCGGCTCTGGAAGCGTCGGATGAATTTGAAAGGATCAGAAATATTTCAGGGTTCAAGGGCAAGTCGGAATCCGACAAAAGATAATCTGCTGGAAGGAACATTGTCCAGCCGGTAAGCCGCCCTGCAGGAGCGGGGAGCGTAATTCCAGCTTCCACCGCGAAAAACCTTTGTCCGTCCCTTTTTCTGATGAAAGGAAGCAGCCGGTTTAGCCGAATACGGTTCGTAATCATCTTGCACCCACTCCCAGACATTGCCGATTATGTCGTAGAGCCCCCATGCGTTGGGCTTTTTTTGGGCGACAGGATGAGGTCCACAAGAAGAGCAGGAATTTTGCTTGTCCGGCCAAGAACGGCAATCAAAAGCGCCTTCATAGGAAGCGCAGCTGTTTCCTCCATACCAGGCGATACGATTCAGAGCGGGGGCGTTTGAATACCCCAGAATGCGCAGCGGACCTGTGTAGATTGCCGTTGATGTGCCGGCTCGCGCGGCATATTCCCATTCCTCCTCCGTTGGCAAACGGTATCTCGCTTTTTTTTCTTTTTTGTTGAGCCGGCGGATAAATTCCTGGACATCATCCCACGAGACGCTTTCCACGGGGCACAAGTCTCCGCAATGACGGAAAGCGGAAGGATTGCTGCCCATAATCACCTTCCACTGCGCTTGGGTGACCTCGGTCGTCTGCAAATAAAAAGAGGATTTTATCGTGACGAGATGGCGATATTCATCGTCGTTTCGCGCCTCTTCATTGATGGGAGAGCCCATATAGAAGTTTCCCGGTGAAATCAAAACAAACGACATCCCTACCGGACCGGAAACAAGTTTCTCTGCCGCCGCAGCTTGAAAACAAATGATCCAGGAAATGAACAGGATGTGGAGCAAACGAAATATCATAGAAATTGCCGAAAGACGCGATTCCTCAAGAATCAGACCTTGGTGGAGATGAGGAGGATCGAACTCCTGGCCTCGGCGTTGCGAACGCCGCGCTCTCCCAGCTGAGCTACATCCCCAACCTTGAAAAAAACCGCGAAAACCATATATGATAATCCGGTCATGTGTCAAGAACTAGTTGAAAAAAGAAGCAGACTTCTCCTGGAAGGCTTTTTTTTCAAGCACTTTCGAGCGTAATCTTGTCTTGACAAATCAGGTCCGTTTTCCATATAATCCCGTCCACATTGAATATCAAAGAGGTTTTTCAGTGCGCGGCTAAGAGATGGTTTCGTGGGACGGTTTGCAGAAAACAATGAATGGTGTGCTTTAAAAAAATTGATTTTTAGGAGATATCCATGGCGAAAATAGATGCTTTTTTCCAGCTTATGCATGATCAGGGCGCGTCGGATTTGCATATGGTCACCGGACAACAGCCGGCAATCCGTATCCGTGGGGATATGGAGAGGATCAAATATGATGTTCTTACCAATGAAAACCTGAAACCCCTTCTGTATGAAATCACGCCCGAGTATAAAATTAAACTATTCGAGGAGACCGGCGATATCGATTTCGCTTACGAAATTCCCGGTCTGGCCCGGTATCGGGCCAACTTCTTTCAACAAAAATATGGCATTGCCGCGGTTTTTCGCGAAATTCCCAGTAAGATTTTAACGTGCCAGGATCTGGGGCTTCCACCCGTTATCCCCAAACTGGCCTCTCTTCCCCGCGGATTGATTCTGGTCACGGGTCCCACCGGTAGTGGAAAATCAACAACCCTGGCGGCCATTATTGATGAAGCCAATCGCACCCGGAAAGACCACATCATCACGGTTGAAGATCCTATTGAATTTGTTCACACCAGCCAGAGCTGTATTGTCAATCACCGGGAAGTGGGCGTGCACACCAAATCATTCAGCACAGCTCTTCGCGGTGCGCTGCGTGAAGATCCGGATATCATTCTGGTCGGTGAAATGCGCGATTTAGAAACCATTTCTCTGGCAGTAGAGGCGGCATCCACGGGCCATTTGGTGTTCGGTACCCTGCATACCACCAGCGCCGCAAAAACCGTGGACCGGGTGATTGAAGTATTTCCCGCCGATCAGCAAATGCAAATCCGTTCAACACTGGCTGATGGTTTACGGGCGATTGTCGCACAGGTTCTTTTTAAAAGAGTGGACATCAAAGGGCGATGCGCGGCATTGGAAATTCTGATCGCAACATCGGCCGTACGCAATCTGATCAGAGAGTCCAAAACTTTCCAGATTCCTTCCATGATGCAGACTGGTAAAAAATACGGCATGCAACTTCTGGACGATGGGATTATGGATTTATACAACAAAGGCTGGATCAGTGGAGAAGATGCCTACAACAAGGCGAACGATAAAACCAAGTTCCGTCCTCTGTTGAAAACACCGCCCACCGATTTTACGGAAGTATAAAGAACAAAAAAAGGAGCAAATATGAGAAAAGCGGAAATTGAACAAATTTTAGAAAAAATGCTGTCTTCTCATTCCAATATTTCCGACTTGAATATTACCGTCAATAAGCCTTTTCAGGTGGAATCTTCGGGACAACTGACAAAAGTTGAATTAGATCCTCCATTTGACAAATTGACACCGTTTCAAACAGAAGTTTTTGCCTTGAATTTGATCAATCAGGATCAACGGCTTCTGGATGATCTTGTGAATACCGGTTCCTGCGACCTGGCCTATGAATTAACAGGAATAGCCCGCTTCCGCGTGAACATCTTTTCCCAGCGCGGTTGTTATTCGATTGTTTTAAGAAAGCTGGAAACGACCATCCCCTCTTGTGCCGATTTGAAGTTACCCGAAGCTTATTACAAGGTTGCCCAGGAAAAAAATGGCATTGTTCTGGTTACAGGCTCAACCGGCAGTGGTAAATCCACCTCGCTTGCCGCCGTCATTAATGAAATCAATGAACAAAAAGCCATCCATATGATTACGCTGGAAGATCCAGTGGAATTCACTCATCAGCAGAAAAAAGCTACCATCAATCAACGCGAGCTGGGAAAGGATTTTGACAGTTTTTCCAGTGGTCTGCGCGCCGCGCTGCGCCAGGCGCCAAAAGTGATTCTCGTCGGCGAAATGCGTGACCGCGAAACCGTGGAGATTGCGCTTTCCGCTGCGGAGACGGGGCATCTTGTCTTGAGCACCCTGCATACGGTTGACGCCGGATCTACCATCAACCGCATTCTCGGCATGTTTCCCACGGAAGAGGAAAAACAAATGCGCATTCGCCTGGCCGACACGGTCCGCTGGATTATTTGTCAGCGCCTGTTGCCGAAAGAGGGGGGCGGACGTGTGGCTGCTTTTGAGGCCATGTCCACGAGCCTTCGCATCAAGGATGTCATTTTGAACGGAGAGTCCGAAGGAAAAACATACTATGACATCATTTCTCAAGGCAGAGCTTTCGGCATGATCACATTTGATGACTGCATGGTGGAACTCTATCAGCAAGGCCTGGTTTCCGAGGAAACAGCCAAAGCGTATGCTTCTAATAAGTCTAATGTTATTAGAGGAATAGACTTGATCAAGAGCGCCCGTGGCGAAAAAACGACGGATCTGGGAAAACTGGAGGTGGATTCCAGTTACGGTAAACCCTCGTCCGGAATTCCTCAGTGGAAAAAACGATAAAAAATGATTTTCCAATCATTGAGCGCAAAGGAGATTCAATATGTCTGGTGAAACTGCAACGTCAACATCGGTGACAACCGGTCCGGATACATCGGCACGTCCTTTTGGTTATATCAATCCCGAAGGGAAAACAGCCATGCTTTGCGAACAGGATGTCGCGGTTCGGAATCAGATCGATGCTGAATTAAAGAAATTGGGATACCTGGTGTCGCAGCCGGTATCCTATCGGGATGCCTTGAAACAGATGCGCTACCACGTTTTTGACGTAATTTTTGTCAGCGAGGATTTTGACGCGGAAGTGTCGGCAGCCAATAACGTGCTTCTTTATCTGGAAAATATGAATATGACGACCCGACGTAAAAGTTTCGTTGTATTGATCAGTGCAAAGCTTTCCACGATGGACAACATGCAGGCTTTCCATAAGAGTGTGAATCTGATTGTCAATAAACAAGATATTGGCAACATTGAAAAAATTTTGCGTCAATCGATAGCGGAACATGATGACTTTTATCGGGTTTTTAAGGAAAAACTCCGTCGGAGATAAAAGAGATTGATTGCAGAAGAATCTGGCGAGAAGAATTTTTATGCATTTTGTCCGGATGCCCGGCGGGACATCGCCAGGTTGTCCCGACAAGGGATGGAGGGATCCAGCGACAAAGCTTTCTCAAAAGCATTAACGGCATTTTGAAAAAATCCGGCTTTCATGAATGAATTGCCCAGACGGTTGTAATAAGCTCCCGCCGAAGCGAAATTGTGGCAACAGGCAGTTTCATAAGCCGTCAACGCTTGATCCGGTTGTTTCAGCATAATCAGAAGATCACCCATAAAACAATAATAGAGGCTGTTGGACGGTGCGATGGTTAAGCACTCTTCCAAAAGGGTTTTTGCCGCTTCAAAACGGCCTTTCTTGACGAATAACGCCGAGGCCTGAAAAAGATATCTGTCTGCTTCCACGGGATCGATGCGGCCAGCTTCGCGAAATGCTTCTTCAGCAGAGGAAAAATCTTCGGCGGCCATCAGGGATTCGCCCAAGTGTCGGAAGTATGATGGATTGTCATTTTCCAAAAGGGTCAGTTTTCTGAAAACGTCGCATGCTTTGCTGTTTTGAGCGGAAAGCAGGTAGGCGTTTCCCAGTTCTTCCAATATTCCAATGTCTTCCGGCTGAACCCGGGCGGCTTTTTCGCAAAGAGCAACCAAGTCTTCAATCCGGTTTTCCTGTTTGTAAATTCGAACCAGTTCATCGTAGGCGAAACCGGTAAAGACTTGGCGTTGAAGTTCTCTATCCAGCAAAATTTGCCAGTAATGGAGAGAGCCGGTTTTATCGCCGCTGTCCCAGAAACTCCAAGCCAGTCGAAGCAGCACGGATTCTTCATTGGGGTGGCTTTGGTAAATCTTTTCAAGAAGGCTGATGGCCTCGGTGTATTTTTCCTCTTTCAAAAGAACGTCGGCCAAATCAATATTCTGGGCAATGTCGTGTTTTTCCATTTAGATAAAAAAGAGGGGAGAAAAACCTCCCCCTTGGTTTTTCAGCAACTGCAGGAACCGCAACCGCCTCCGGCCGAGGAAAGGCTGGAAGTCAATTTGAAACCTGCTCCCTGCGGGGTTGAGATAAAATCGATATTGATAGGTTGGGCCTGATTGAAGATGTCTTTTTCAATCACATATTTCGTTCCTTTTTCCTCAATGATTTCATCGTCTGTTCTCGGCTCATCCAGAGCCATGCCCAATGCGGGCCCTGATCAGCCGATGGACATGGTGATGCGGATCGCCGCTTCCGCGCTTTTGTCTTTGAGAAAGTCCTTAATGACCTCCGAAGCCTTGTCTGTAACCGTCAGCATTTGTTTTCCTCCTTTTGAAGATGTCTATCCGGCATCCATTTCGAGGATAAATTATCCATTGTTGCCTGCTTGTCAATTACAATTTTGCCCGGATTGCTTAAGGCTTCCGATTTATTCATAAAATGTGGAAATTGACAGGGGAAATTGTTTCTGTTGACTTTCAGGGCT
>DAOLNX010000062.1:0-20131 GCA_035416785.1 Smithellaceae bacterium
CATAAAGACAGGTGCCGTCAAATCGGGCCAAGGCCCAGTCGTCTTTAGGAAAATGAGCAGGCACCCAGTCCATGATCACACCGATTCCCTTCCCGTGCATCACATCGACAAAATACATCAAATCCTGCGGTGTGCCGTAGCGGCTGGTCACTGCATAGAAACCGGTGACCTGATATCCCCAGGAATCATCCAGGGGATGTTCCGTAATGGGCAGAATTTCCACATGGGTGAAGCCCATCTCCACAAGATAGTCCGATAGTTCATCGGCCGTCTCCCGCAAATTGGCAAATGTGTATCCCGGAGGTTTACGCCAGGACCCTAGGTGTATTTCATAAATCGACATCGGCCGTTTCAAAATGTTTTGCCCGGCCCGTTTTTGCAGATAGGCTCCGTCATGCCAGGAATATCCGCCCAGATTCCAGACTTTTGAAGCGGTTTGCGGGCGCACTTCGGAGTGAAATGCAAACGGATCCGCCTTGAGTACAGTTCGCCCATCATATCCGTGGATCGCATATTTGTAAGCATCACCATCTTTCAGGCCGTGAATGAATGTCGCAAACACACCGGTCGCAAGCTTATCCATGCGGTTTTGGGTGCCATTCCAATTGTTGAAATCCCCCACAACAGCAACATCCTGCGCATGAGGCGCCCAGACCAGAAAGCGGTGCATGTCGATTTCATCAATCCGGTGGCAGCCAAAAGTAGCGTAGGCCTGCTGCGCCTCACCGATATTGAAGAGATAAATCTCGTCCTGATTCAGGTATTTCTGAAAACGTTTCTTCATGCTTGTCCCGAACGACCAAAAAGCTTTGTCAGACCGGCCATCTTCTGAAGAGCAGCATCATCGAACTGACCGGGAAGCAACCGCCATTGCCAGTTTCCCTGCGCCGATTGAGGCCGGTTCATGCGCGCTGATGAGGGTAGACCCAGTACATCCTGCATCGGAAAAATGCAGACATCCGCCACAGAAGACATGGCCAGGCGGATCAGCTGCCAGTGCAGACGTTCTTCACACACTCCGTCCAGATAGGCATCCAGAAAAGCTCGCTCATCAGCACCCAACCCTCGATACCAGCCTATGGTCGTGTCATTGTCGTGCGTTCCCGTATACACCACACAGTTATGGTCGTAACAATGCGGCAGATAAATACTTGTGCCATCCGGCGAGAAAGCGAACTGCAAAACCTTCAATCCCGGATAACCCGTTGCAGAAAGCAATTGAAAAACCTCCGGTGTCAGATAACCGAGGTCCTCGGCGATTAAGGGCAATTCTCCCAATTCCTTTTTCAGGCGTGAAAAAAAATCCATTCCCGGACCGGGAATCCATTCGCCCGAAATGGCGTTTTTCGCATCGGCGGGTATGGCATAAAATGCTTCAAATGCACGAAAATGATCAATGCGCAGAAAATCGCAGAGGGATAATTGGTGAACAATGCGCCTGCGCCACCAATCATAACCGGTCCTTGCATGTTCGTTCCAGTCATAAACAGGGTTCCCCCAGAGCTGACCCGTCTGGGAAAAATAGTCCGGCGGACAACCGGCAACGCGTCCCTTCTTGTCCAGAAGCTCCCTGCCCGTCCAGGCATCCGCACTGTCCGGCGCCATGTAAATGGGCATATCACCGATGATGGAAACTCCTCTTTCATTTGCATAGCTGCGGAGCGCATCCCACTGACGGAAAAAAAGATATTGCACGAAGACGTGATAGTCGATGGTCTCTTCCAGATGTTTGGCGGCTGCTTTTAGGGCCTCCGGCTGTCTTTTGGCCAAATCGGAAGGCCATTCTGAAAATGGCTTCATTTGATATTCGTTTTTCAAAGCCATAAAAAGCGCATAGTCAAAAATCCATTCCGCGTGGCACTGTGAAAAAGCTTTGATCTCATCTTCGAGCCGTCCGGCGCTATGACGCCAGGCAAGATGCAGTGCCTTCGGTTTTCCGACATATTGCAGATAATAATCCACAGCATGCGCTTCGCCGCCAAACCAGCCCGTGCATTTCTCCAAAGCATTTTTCGTCAGAAAACCGTCGCAGTAAAGATCCTCGTAATCAATAAAAAACGGATTTCCGGCAAATGTACTGAAGGTCTGATAGGGTGAGTCGCCGAATCCCGTGGGAGATACCGGCAGAATTTGCCAGTAGGATTGCAGGCATTGTTTTAACTTGTCCACAAAATTCCGCGCATCCTGCCCCAAGGTTCCAATACCGAATGGACCGGGCAACGACGATATGCCAAGCAATATGCCGCTTCCTCTTTTCATGTTTTCATTACCCAACTTTGACGATTAAGATGGTCGCCGTTGTTTCCCGCCAATGCTTTTTCCGAGGCTCCATCAGCTTAAGGCAAGATAATAACCCCTCTGGCGAAAAAGCCTCATGCACGCATCCACCGCCCTGGCATCGTAAAGGACCCCTCTGTTTTTTTCAATTTCTTGTAAAGCCGGTTCGATGCCAAAAGCGGGACGGTAGGGACGATTCGACGCAATCGCCTCCACAACATCCGCCACCGCCAGAACCCGGGCTTCCACAAGAATCTCATCCCCTTTTAATCTGCGGGGATAGCCGGTTCCATCCATTCGCTCGTGATGCTGATAAACAATTTGAGCAAGCGGCCACGGCGATTCCACATTTTTCAAAATGTCGAATCCCTTTTGTGCATGCTCTTTGATCAGGGAAAATTCAATGTTGGTCAGTTTTGTGGGTTTTGTCAGAATTTCCGCTGGGACAGACAATTTGCCGATATCGTGAATCGCAGCCGCCATACGGATGGCATCAATACATTGCTCTCCCAATCCCATTTCCGTGGCGATGGATCTGGCCAAATCCGCAGAACGCATCTGATGACCGGCCGTATAGGGATCTCTCGCTTCCACAGCGGATACCATCACCTGAATCGTAGCTCCTATGGCCTTCCTGAGGCTGACCAGCGTTCGTTGCAATTTTTCTTCGGCCCGCCTGCGCTCGGTAATATCCCGATTGACACCATGCAATCCGGTCAGGATCCCCTGATCGTTCCGAATGCCGCTCACAATCGTTTCCATCCAACGTGTCGAGCCGTCCCGATGGTAATACTCCAGTGTAAGGATTAGATTTCTTTCAAGATTACTGAGTCCCTCTTCTTCCAGTTTCAGTTCACGCGCCATAGCGTCAAAAACAATGGCCAACGACTCGGGTGTGAGCTGCTCCTCAACAGACTGTTTCATCCGCTCTTCTTCACTGAAACCCAGAACATTTCGGATAGAGGGACTTACATAAACCGTCTGCAAATTCATGTTCAGCATCCAGACGATATCGGGAATTTTATCGGTAATAAACTTGTATCTTTTTTCACTTTCGCGCATCGCCAGCTCCGCCTGTTTACGTTCCGTAATATCGTGGAGCAACGACAAAAGGCAGGTTTTCTGGTCGATTTCAATGAATCGGGCGGAAAACAGCACATTCCGGATCGTACCGTCCTTTTGCCTCATTCGAACTTCCTCGGCATTGACATCACCCGATTCATGTAATGTACGGATAATTCTGACCCGGTCTTGAGGATCCACCCACAAATGAAGATCCAGCGCCGCCACACCGATAATGTCCTCGCGTTTGAATCCCGTCCAGGCCGTAAATGACTGATTGACATCGATATACACAGATGTCGCCAGATCGCTGATAATCATGGGATTGGGGTTGAGATGAAAAATATCTGAAAATTTTTTCTCGGATTTCAGAAGATTTTTTTCCGCCAGATAACGGTCGGTCACATCGCGGGCAACGGAAACGATGCCTTCGACTTTCCCATTTTGCAGTATGGGAGAACCACTGACTTCGCCAATCTTTACTTCACCGCTTTTTGTTACAAACTCATAAATCGTTGCAGGAATCGTTTCTCCGGAAAAAATTCTACCGATCGTCTTCTTGGCCAGATCTGCATATTTCGGTGTCAAAAGCTGGATCAAATCACAAATGGATCTTCCGATGACGTCCTGTTGTTTATACCCCAATATTTTTTCAACGCCCGGCGATATGCTGGCAATCGTATAGTCCATGTCCACCATGAAAATGACATCTGAAACGTTTTCAAAACTGAGCCGGTATTTGTCTTCCAGCTCTATAAGTTCCTGATTTGCCTTCTTTAACTCCGACATTTTTCTTTCCAGTTTCCTGAAAATCACATCGTTGTGACGTTTGAAAAAGGCCGTTTCTTCGTCGGAAAACAATTCCGCAGGCTGGATTTTTCTTTTTTCTTCGATGAGTTCCACCAAGTTCTTCATCAGAACATCTGTTTCCGATGGTTTTAGAATAAACCGTTGCGCTCCCAGATCCAGGGCGAATTTTTGATCTTTTGGGTCCGTGTAGGTAGCGGCATAAAAAACGAATGGAATGTCTTTTAGATAAGGGTCCATTTTACATTCCCGGCACAACGCATAACCATCCATGACCGGCATCAGAATATCTGAAACAATCATATCCGGTTGATTACCCCAGATTTTATCCAGGGCATCCTTTCCGTTTTCCGCCTCGGAAACTTCCCAGCCGTGATCTTCCAGAATCCCTTTCAAAACGCTGCGATTGGTGCCGCTGTCATCAACAATTAAGACATGAACCTTCATGGATTATCTGTAATCTCCTGATCTTATTCATTTATTAAATTAAAGGCGCTCTATGTCGGTCTTTCACCCCAGCGCGGACTTATGAACTCACTTTCAATTTGCGCTGAACTCCCTGGAAAAGTCAAGCAGTGATTTTCCGGCAACAAAGATGCGGCAATAAAGATATTGAACCCGCTGCATGATTATGTTAGCGTCTGCCGAAAATTTATTCATTCCCGATCAACAATGGAGGAAAAACATGGCTTTTGTCGAAATTGATCATCATTTGCAATACAAAGTCGCTGATTTATCTTTGGCGGCATGGGGCAGAAAAGAAATGGACCTGGCGGAAAATGAAATGCCCGGCCTGATGGCAGTGCGTAAAAAATATGGACGCCAAAAACCACTGAAAGGCATGAAAATCATGGGCAGTTTACACATGACCATCCAAACTGCCATGCTGATGGAAACCCTCAAGGAATTAGGTGCGGACCTGCGCTGGGCTTCCTGCAATATTTTTTCGACTCAGGATCATGCTGCGGCGGCAATCGCCAAATCAGGTTCGGCAGCCGTATTTGCCTGGAAAGGTGAAACGCTGGAAGAATATTGGTGGTGCACGGAACAGGCTCTGACATGGCCGGATCAAACCGGCCCCGACCTGATTGTGGATGACGGGGGCGATGCCACTTTGTTCATCCATCAGGGCGTCAAAATCGAAAAAAACCCCAAATTGTTAAAGAAAAAAGCGGAAAACAAGGAATTCGCCATTATTATGGAGCGCCTGGCCCAATCCTACAAGAAAAATCCGACGCGATGGCAGAAAATCGCGGCCGGTATTCGCGGCGTTTCGGAAGAAACGACAACGGGAGTCCATCGCCTTTACTCCATGCAGGCAAACGGAGAATTGCTTTTTCCAGCCATCAATGTCAATGATTCCGTCACAAAGTCCAAATTTGACAACCTTTACGGTTGCCGGGAATCCCTCGCAGACGGCATTAAAAGAGCAACGGATGTCATGATTGCAGGTAAAATGGTGGTGGTCTGCGGATATGGCGATGTCGGAAAAGGTTGCGCCCAGTCGATGAGAGGGTTCGGCGCACGTGTCGTGGTTACGGAAATTGATCCGATCTGCGCCTTGCAGGCGGCAATGGAAGGATATGATGTCAAAACTCTGGAAGAAGTCGCGCCGTTTGCCGATATTTTTGTGACCGCTACCGGTTGTTGCGACGTGATTACCGGGCGACACATGGAAATGATGAAAAATGAAGCGATTATCTGCAATATCGGCCATTTTGACAGTGAAATCGACATGCACTATCTCGAAACCAGCAAAGTCTGCCGCAAAAAAATCATCAAGCCGCAAGTAGACCTGTGGACCTTGAAATCAGGACGGTCCATTATCGTTCTGGCCGAAGGACGCCTGGTCAACCTCGGTTGCGCCACAGGCCATCCGAGTTTTGTCATGAGCAACAGTTTCACCAATCAGACGTTAGCGCAAATTGAACTGGCAACCAAAAAATATGAGCTCGGCGTTTATACCCTGCCCAAGAAGCTTGATGAAGAAGTTGCCCTGCTGCATCTGGACAGGCTCGATGCAAAGGTATCCAAACTGACCAAAAAACAGGCTGAATATCTGGGAGTGCCGGTTGAAGGCCCCTTTAAGCCAGACTATTACCGCTATTAAACTCATCTCTTCCAAAAGGCAAAAGGCTTTTCCTGAAAACCAGGAAGAGCCTTTCTTTTTATTCTTGAATGTTGACGTTGATTACATGGCCGTCAAGTTCTAATGCGGGAAAAAAGATAAGCGGCAAGGCCGGAAAAAAGGAGATTGGCAGACCATGCGGAAAGCCATGCCGGTAGAATGCCCGAACGTCCCAGAGACATACAAAAAGCGTGAACAATCCAGTAAGAAAAGCCGATAAGAATCCCCAGCCCCACGCTTTGCATGACACCGCCGCTTCTTTCGGAGCGGACGGAAAAGGACATGCCGATGGGAATCAAAATCAGACAGACCAGGGGAAAGGCGATTTTTCCATGCAAGTCAACCAGATACCGGGAGACCGTATATCCTTCTGACTTGATTTTTTTCACATATCTGCGCAATTCAAAAAATCCCATCTTTTCCGCATCTTTCTGGATAATTTTAAAATCATCCGGCTTTTCAGGAAGATCCATGATTTTTTCCTGATACTTTTCGATGGCCGGCGGATGATGATTTCCAAAGGTTGTCACCATCAGATTGTAAAAAACCCATTGATTTCCTTTCCATTCAGCACGTTCCGCATCAATGCGCATTTTCATCGTAAAATCGGTATTCATCCGGTTGATGGTGATGCCATGCAAAACATTCTTTTCAACATCAAATATTCTGAAATTGTAAATGGCACGGTCGCCCCGATACCAGATTTCATCCTTTTTGAAAGACCCGGGAGATTGTTGTTTTTGCACCTCCACTTTCACAATATGTTCCGTTTTCTGTACAGAAGCGGGCGCGACCAGTTCCGAAAAAAGAAACAAAAAGACTGTGGTTACCGCAGCCACCGCCAGGGCCGGCAAAGCCATCCGATACAGACTGATTCCATTGGCTTTCATGGCGGTAATTTCGCTGAATTTCGATAAATAACTGTAGGTAAGCAGCGTGGCCAGCAGCATGGATGCCGGCAGAATCAAAGAAATGATCATGGGCAGAGAACAGACAAAATACGATGCCATCTGGCGGACGGTGGCCTGGTTACTCAAAAACATTCGAATTTTTTCAAAAAAGTCTATGATCAGGTACAAAGCGACAAAAGAAATGCAGGTAATCAGAAAAAAACGTAAAAATTCTTTTAAAATATACTTGTCCAGCAGCTTCAATCCGTTATCCTTTCGCGTTGTCTTCGCCAGTGCCTTCGGATATTCTGCATAATGGAAATTTCTTTAGAGGAAAGATAAAAAAGAGACAGCCCCAGGAAGGCGAATACAAAGTTGGGTGTCCAGGCTCCGACAACCGGTGCGATACGCCCGGTTTCTACCAGCGCCTCGCCACCGATTCGGAGAAGGTAATAAGCTGCTACAACCAATATACCGACTGCAAATCCCCGGGATTTCACCGAACGGTGGTGGGTAATTCCCAATGGCAAGCCCAGCAGTCCGAAAAAAACGCAGGAAAGGGGAATGGTGAATTTTTTATGCGCTTCAATGGCCAGTTCTCTAATGTCCGCATCTTTCAGGCCTGGTTTCTTCATCTTCTCTAAAAGTTCCGTCAAACTCATTTCCGTGCTGGATTTGGATTCATCGGTAAAAGCCGTCATGGTTTCAGAAAGATCCAGATAGACATCATAAGTTTTAAAATTGACGGTTCTGTATTTTTTTAAATCGGAACTGACGGTATGAATCGAACCGTTTTCCAGACGTAGCTTAATGTTCATCTGTTTGGGATTGGAAACAATGAACGCTTTTTTTGCCAGAATGGTGTTTTGTTCACCGGTGATGCGGCTGTCTGAAATGAGAACATCTTCCATATACTGCCCGCTGGCCGGTATCTTGTCGGCGTACAGCAGAAGGTTTTTAAAATCCGCATTGAAGACTTTTTCTTTAATGCCGATGCCGGCATTTTGGGAAGCCAGATCAAAAAGAAGTTTTTTCAAAGCAAAATTGCTGTGCGGCGCCAGAAAATACCCGATAACGAAGACAAAGGCAAAGGCCAGAACGGAAGCCCATGCCACAGAATAGGAAATTTGAGGCAAGCTGACGCCGGAGGCCTTGAGCGCGGTAATTTCGTTATCGGCAGAAAAACTGCCCATGGCGATGAGAATAGAGACCAGAAGCGCCAGCGGAATGGTAAACAACATAAAATTCGGCATGATCAAAATGATTAAATGTCCGATGTCCCAAACGCGGATGCCCTTATTGACCATGAGGTCCATGATCTGAAGAATCTTCCCCATGAGCAAGACAAACGTCAGGACAAAGAGGATGATGAAGAATGGGACAGCGATTTCCCGGAATATGTAGCGGTGAATGATTTTATTCATAACATTATTCAATTTGGGCGAAAAATATCATGTATCGGTGAATTTATACAAGGAAAACCATGCATCCTCCTCTGTTTTTTGCATTGTGTGTTGACAGCCACGGCTATTTTGCTTATATTCCGGCCATCTTGAACTGCCCATCTCGTTACGGAAGGGATTGGAACGCATTATGAAAGTGGATACCATGCGCCGGATAGATTACTATATCGGCGTTCCCCTTTGCTTTATCGGCACTCTCCTTGATAAAGCTCTCAACCTGGTAGCCAGGCCGAAACGAATAAAAACCCGTAATGTCCTGTTCATTGAATTGTCGGAAATGGGCAGTGCCATTTTAGTGGATCCGGCAATGAGAAAACTGCAAAGAGAAACAGGAGCAAATCTCCATTTCGCCATCTTTAAAAAAAACAAGCCGAGTCTGGAACTTTTAAAAACCGTTCCGGATGAAAATATCTATACTTTTCGGGATGATGGCCTGCCGGTGCTGATGATGGATACGCTGAAATATCTTCTCTGGACACGAAAAAAAAAGATCGATGCCGTTATCGACCTGGAGCTTTTCTCACGGGTTACAGCGCTGCTGACCGGTTTTTCAGGAGCGGCGGCCAAGGTCGGTTTTCACGCCTTTTACAATGAGGGACTTTACCGTGGCGGTTTTTTAACCCATAAGGTGGCTTATAATCCTCATATTCATATTGCGGCAAACTTTATCGCGCTGGTCAACGCCCTGAAAGCGGATCACGAGGAAGTTCCTTACTCTAAGACGAAAATCTCCCGGGACGATCTGATCCTGGCGAAAGCCCACGTTCCGGAGAGTGAAAAAAATGTTGTTCTCGGCAATCTGCGGGAATGCTTTGCGGGATTCGATCCTCAAAAACATAAAATCGTTCTGATTAATCCCAACGCCAGCCTGCTTTTAATTCAAAGGCGATGGCCTCCGGCCTATTACGCGCAACTCATCAAAATGATTCTGGATAAATGTCCGCGGGCGCTCGTATTGATCACCGGAGATCCGAACGAGCGCGAAGAGGCTGAGCATCTGAAAAAACAGGCGGCAAGCGTTCGTTTGGTAAATTTTGCTGGAAAGGTCAAATTCTCCCAACTGCCCGCTCTGTATTCCGTAAGCGAATTCATGGTGACTAACGATTCCGGCCCCGGTCATTTTTCCGCTGTGACGGATATGCATGCTTTTGTTCTTTTCGGTCCGGAAACTCCAGCGCTTTACGGCTCGCTGGGAAATTCCACGCCAATTTATGCGGGGCTGGCCTGTTCCCCCTGCGTAAGCGCATCCAACCATCGGAAAACTCCCTGCCGGGACAATGTCTGTTTGCAGGTCATCAAACCGTCAGACGTATTTAAGATTATTCTTCCCCACCTGGAACGGATCAATGCTCAAGGCTGAAAACCGCATATTTTTTCTGATCCTGGCATTTTCTGTGCTCCGTCTGGCCGTTGCGCCCTTTTTCGGCTTGGGCGTGGACGAGGCCCATTATGTTTTATATGCCAAGTATCTGGACTGGAGCTACCTGGATCATCCTCCTCTGGTCGGCTGGATCCACGCACTTTTCTTTTATCCTTTGGGAACGAGTGAATTTCTGGCACGCTTGCCAGCGGTTCTGATCTTCGCCATCACATCTTTCTGCTGTTACAAATTCATGCTCCGAATCACGCAATCGGTTCGTATTTCTCTCTGGGGAGTTCTGGCTTTGAATTGTTCTTTCATGTTCAATGCTCTGGGACTGATGCTTCTTCCGGATACTCCGTTGCTTTTGCTGATCTTTTTACTTATTTTTACCGCCGAAAGGCTTGACCGCGAAAAGAAACCGCTGGATTTTGTCTGGCTGGGACTCATTCTGGGACTGATGGGATTGGCCAAGTACACCGCTATTTTACTGGTGCCGCCGCTTGTCATCTTTTTTCTTCTGAAAAAGCGGTTGGATATTATTTTCTCGCCCTACATGTTTTTCGCTGCATTTCTTGCGGTTTTGCTGGTGATGCCGGTTTTTTACTGGAATATAACGCATGACTTTATCAGTTTCAAATATCAGGGCGGCCATGTTTTTGGAACTCTGGCATCCAGTATGAAGAGTTTTGCGCAGTCCCTGGGAGCTCAGTTCGGGGCTTACACTCCTTTTCTGTTCCTCTTTGCCTTTTACGGCTTCTTGAAATCATTGCACAATCCAAACGATTCTTTGAGACTTGCCGTCTTGTTTGGCGGGACCATCATGGCTTTTTTCTTGGCGACCTCCTTTTACGAACGGACCCTGCCTCACTGGCCGTCCATTTTTTACCTGTTGTTTATTCCTGTCGGCGCCTGGCAACTGCTCATCTCTCCCCCCAAATGGCACAGGACTTTTTTAAAGGTTTCAATCGGGTTGAGCCTGTTGCTTCTGCTTTTGGCCTGTGCGGGACTGGCCGGCAAATTTATCCCCTTTCCTGACTACAAATCCCCTTTCCGCGATATTTATGGGTATCCGGAAATGTTGCTTCGTGCCGACGAAATTATCCGACAAAACCCCTCCCCTCGTCCCCGCGCGCTGGCCGTGACGAACTGGACCATGGGCAGCCGGGTCATGTACTACAATCTGCCTTATGGACATGATGTGTTTGTGCTGGATGCCCGTCAGGATCAATTCGATGTCTGGCAGAAAAAAACTCCTGAAGGAACGGATCTTCTTTTTTTCAATACGCATTTTGAAAACCTGGATGTGGCCGGCACTCTTCGATGCGACGAGGTCAGCGTTGCCGGAAAAATGGATATCAATCTCAAGGGATCGAAAGTGAACAGCGTGAAATATGTTTGGTGCAAAAATTACCGTGGAGTCAGAAATTGAAAAAACAGTGGATTGCACTTCCGGTTGTCGCGTTCAGCGCTTTCCTGGCTTCTTTTTCTTACCTGCACTGGGATATTCCGATTGCGGTTGCCTGCCGCGAATTAAGCAGACCGATACTGGATGTGGCCGAAATGGTCACCATTGCAGGAGATTCGAAATGGTATTTCCTTCTGTTTGTGCCGGCTTTCATCTTTTTCAGATTTGTGCAAAAAAACCGATCCTGGGCAATGAAAATGCTGTTTCTGGTGATTTCCCTATCCGCATCCGGGTTGATGAGCACGCTGATCAAGTGGATTGCCGGAAGAAACAGGCCGATCAATCTTTTTGACCATGGTTTGTTCGGATTCAATTTTTTTGAAGCGGCTTATGAAGTGAATTCTTTTCCATCTGGGCATTCGGTCACGGTTTTTTCACTGGCGGCCGCTTTGACTATCCTGTTTCCCCGTTTCGGGTTTCTGGCATTTGCCCCTGCGGTTGCCATCGCGTCCAGCAGAGTACTGCTCACTTCGCACTACGCAAGCGACGTCATCGCGGGCGCCATTGTCGGCATCGTTTGCACGTTCGCGGTTCAATATTTTTTTGACCGTTTGAATATCGCGCACACGGATCAAAGGAGTCTTCCATGAAGAAGAGATATATTCTTTTTTTGGTTCCCTTCCTTTTATATGTTGCACTGCTCGGCGTCATGCCCCAGATGGAGCCGGATGAAGCCCGCTACAGCCTGATTTCCAGTGCAATGAATGAAACCGGCAACTACGTTACCCCTCACATCAAGAACACGATCTATCTGGAAAAGCCTCCGCTGGTATCCTGGGCAACGGCCATTTTCTTTAAAATCTTTGGAGAAAACGACTTTTCCGCACGTCTGTTCTCTGGACTTTGCGCCTGGGGATGCATTTTGCTGACTTTTTTCATCGGTCGTCATTTTCGGGATGAAAAGACCGGCTTGTATGCAGCCGCCGTTCTCACGATATCTGTGTTTCCCTTTCTTCTGGGAAGAATCAATATCCTGGATATGCCCCTGGCGTTCTTTATGTGCCTGGCCGTCTGGTTGGGGTACCTGTCTTTGACGGTGGAGAGAAATCAGAATTCACTCTTTCAGAAAAGATCTTTGTCCTGGTGGTTCTATGGCGCGTGCGCTCTGGCTTTTTTAACCAAAGGCATTATCGGCGTTGTCTTCCCTTTTTCGATCCTGGTCATCTGGCTGATCTGGGCAGGGCGCTGGCGCGATACTTTTCAGTTGATTTCTCCGGTCGGAATTTTGTTGTTTCTGGCTCTGGTGGTTCCCTGGCTTTATCTGGCACAAAAAGAAAATTCCGATTTTCTTTGGTTTTTCTTTGTACGGGAACATTTTCTTCGTTTCACAACCAAAATGCACGGTAAAACCGAACCCTTTTATTATTTTGTGCCGATTATCATCGGGGGCTGCCTGCCCTGGCTTGCCTATTTGATTCGTGCCTGGCAACCCCGGACAGAAAAGGAATCCTTGTTTTCCAGAAATGAAAAGAAACTGCTCGCCGTTTGGTTTTTATTTATTTTTCTTTTCTTTACGGTCTCTTCCTCCAAGCTCGCCACGTACATGGCGCCCGTTTTTATTCCCATCGCCCTTTGGGCGGGAAATATTTTCCGTAACCATGAAGATGCATGGCCCTCATTTTCCGGAAAACGAAAAATTCTTTACCGGTTTTTTCTTTGTTTTCAGTCGCTCGTCGTGATAACGGCTCTTCTGGCGCCACTGATACTGAAGCAGTTCCACGATCCTTCCCGGGGACTTGTCATGATGATTTCTTCTGATTGGTGGATTTACATTCTGCCGGCTCTTCTGACGACAGTGCTGATGGTTTTTCTTCCGGACAGAATCGCCGAAAAAAAAGGTTCAGACTGGTTCCTGACGCTTTATCTGCTTTGTGGCTTATTTCTCGCCGGCATGATTTTTCCGATCAACGACTTCATGTCCCCCTACCGAAGCGCTCTGGTGGCCAAGGAGGCCATCGCCCGTCATGTGCCGCAGGGACATCGGTTATACCAGTATCGTGTCAACTTCTATGGCATTGATTTTTATAATAAAATTAGAACTCCCATTGTGGAGGATTTCGGAGAACTGGGAGACGGCATGGTCAAGCTGCCAACTCAAGAAAGACAAACCTACTTTTTGACTGTTATGGACTTTTTGAAAAAAGTAAGGCAGGAAAAGGAAATTTACTGTATTACACAGCATCAGGATAAACTGAAGCAGCTCCAATCGGAATTTCCCGGATTGGAGATTCTCTGGGAGAATGGCGCTTTCTACCTGTTGCGGATTCGAAATTAAGGATAAGGATTGACGATTCATGAACATTCGAAACGATTTTCTGCCTTTCAGCAGACCATCCATCGGCGAAGCAGAAATTGACCGTGTTGTAAACTGCCTGAAATCCGGCTGGATTACCACAGGCGCCGTCTGCAAGGAGTTTGAAGACGCGTTTTGCGGATTGACGGGGGCCGGAAAGGCGGTCGCCCTGAATTCAGCCACAGCCGGTATGCACCTCATGCTCACCGCTCTGGATCTTGAGCCGGGAGATGAAGTCATTACCCCCTCTATGACCTTTGCCTCTACCATCAACATGATTGCCCTGCGCCGAGCCAAGCCTGTTTTTGTGGACATTGAATATGAAACCCTCAACCTCAATACAGAGTTGATTGAGGAAGCCATCACGCCCCAGACCAAAGCCATTATTCCTGTTCACTTTGCTGGTGCTCCGGCGGATATGGATAAGATCTCTGAACTGGCCGACCGGTATTCCATCATGGTGGTTGAAGATGCTGCACACGCGGTGGGATGCTATTACAAGGGAATCCATGCCGGCGGTTTCGGCCATCCTGCGATTTTTTCGTTTCATCCCATCAAAAACATCACCACCGGCGAAGGCGGAATGATCACACTCAATGACGTCGCCCTGGAAAAGAAACTTCGCCTGTTGAGGTTTCATGGCATCGAAAGAGATGCCTGGAAAAGATATGGAAAAGGGGGCAATCCCAGTTACGACATCATCGAACCGGGCTACAAGTACAATCTTCCGGATCTGCTGGCCGCCCTGGGTTTAGCCCAGTTTGAAAGATGGAAAGAACTTAACAAACGCCGCACCAGTGGGCAATGTTGTATCTGGACGAACTATCCGATGTCAAAGGCATCGAATTGCCCGGAGTTCCTCCTTATGACCATATTCACGCCTGGCATTTGTTTATTGTGAAGATAAAAGATTATCCCCGCGATTTATTTATGCAAAAGCTTTCCGAATACAACATCGGCTATGGGTTGCATTTTCCGCCGGCTCACACTCTTTCCTACGTGGACGAAAAATATTATGTGGATGAATCCCTGCTTCCCCAGACCAACCGCGCGGCGGATAAAATTCTTTCCCTGCCTTTGTTTCCGGATATGACCAGGGAAGATGTTCAATACGTGTGCGAGGCGGTTCGGGAGATTCTGAAAAATGCGTAATGGAACCATTTCAATCGTTATACCGGTATATAATGAAGAAGCAAATCTTACGGCATTGATGGGCCGATTGATGCCGGTGCTGCAAAAAATGGAAAAACCTTTTGAAATCATTCTGATTGATGACGGAAGTCAAGACCGGTCTCTTTCTTTACTCAAAGAATTCGCAAAAAAACCTTATGTAAAAGTCATAGAACTGACTCGAAACTATGGACAGCATGCAGCGATTATGGCGGGTTTTTCTCTGGTCCGGGGCGACATCGTCGTCACGATGGATGCGGATTTGCAGAATCCACCGGAAGAAATTCCCAATCTGGTCCGGGTTATGGAAGAAGGCGGCTATGATGTTGTGGGTTCTATCCGCAAGGGGCGCAAGGATTCTCTCTGGCGAAAAATCCCTTCTAAAATCATTAATATGGTAGCGCGAAAAATTACCGGCGTGAGCATGCGCGATTGGGGTTGCATGCTTCGTGCTTACAGCCGCCCGGTAGTCGAGCGGATGAGCGCCTGCCACGAGCAGTCAACCTTTATTCCCGCTCTGGCAACCGTTTTTGCCAAACGTGTTACAGAAATTGAGGTGGCACACGAGGAACGCTTTGGCGGAAAATCCAATTATCCCTTAAGAAAACTGATCAATCTCCAATTCGACCTTGTGGCATCTTTTTCGGATTTGCCTATAAAACTGATTATGTACGGGGGAATTTTCATGTCGTTGCTGGGATTGTGCTTCGGCGCGTTTCTGGCCGTTGCCCGTCTGGCCTACGGTGCGCGCTGGGCGGCGGAAGGCATCTTTACACTTTTTGCCATTTTGTTTGTCTTTATCGGACTCCAGTTTTTCGCTTTGGGAATCATCGGCGAATATATCGGCAGAATTTTCCGCGAAGTTCGTAAACGGCCTGAATTTGTCATTGAAAAAATCCATCGCCTGCCGGAGGAAAAGATTCATTGAAGACAGTGGTTTTCGCTTATCATAATATGGGGTTGGCGGGACTGGACGCTCTGCTTCGCCATGGTTTCTATCCGACCGCCATCTTGACCCACGAAGATGATCCGGGGGAAAATTGCTGGTTTGGCTCGGTAAAAGATTGGGCCATGCAGCATGGTATTCCTTATTATACGCCGGAAAATATTCATTGCCCGGAGTGGATTGAAAAAATCACCTCATGGAACCCGGATATTCTTTTTTCTTTTTATTACCGGAAAATGATTCATCTGGACATTCTGAATATCCCTCGGTTTGGCGCTTTGAATCTTCACGGATCACTTCTGCCTTCCTACCGGGGACGATGCCCGGTGAACTGGGTATTGGCAAAAGGGGAACAAAAAACGGGAATAACTCTTCACTTCATGGTTGAAAAACCGGATGCAGGCGATATCGTCGGACAAAGAGAAGTCGCCATTGCATTTGAGGATACGGCAAGGACACTTTATGGCAAGCTTTGCAAGGAAGCGGAATTATTGCTGGATGATTTGCTGCCCCGCATCAAAACCGGCCAGATTCCCAGACGATCGCAGAATCTCGCCTTGGGAAGCTATTACGGAGGCAGGCGTCCTGAAGACGGCCGCATTGACTGGAAACAGTCGGCACAGGATGTCTATAATCTGGTGCGCGCCGCAACCGATCCTTACCCCGGAGCTTTTTCCCTGCTGGAAAATGGGGAAAAAATTATTCTCTGGTGGGCAAAGCCGGTTTCTTCCTCGACGATTCAACGTCCTGGGGATGTTGAGCTATCCGGTCAACAAGTATTGGTAAAAGCAGGCCATGATGCCATAAGGCTTCTGGATGTGGAAATTCAGGGAATCCGGCTGAAAGATACGCAAATCATAGAATATTTTAAATCAGGAAAGGTAATGAAACTGCAATGAAGATACTGATACTGGGCGTAAACGGTTTTATCGGACACCATCTGGTCAATCGCATTCTGGCCGAGAAGCCCGACTGGCAGGTATTCGGAATGGATCTGGGAACGGAACGGATAGGCACAGCTCTGTCCAATCCCCGCTTCAATTTTCTGGAAGGGGACATTTCCATCAACAAGGAATGGATCGAATATCATATCAAAAAGTGCGATGTAATCATGCCGCTGGTGGCAATTGCCACTCCGAAAGCTTACGTGGAAGATCCCATCGGCGTTTACCATCTGGATTTCGAAATGAACATCCAGATCATCAAGCAGTGTGTCAAGTATCATAAACGTGTTGTTTTTCCTTCCACGTCGGAAGTTTACGGAGCCTGCGCGGATGCGGAATTTCTTGAGGATGAAAGCTATCTGGTGGTGGGCCCCATTCAGAAAGAACGCTGGATTTATTCCTGCTGTAAACAGTTGCTGGATCGTGTCATTTACGGATATGGCACGCGCGGCCAACTGGAATTCACGCTTTTCCGTCCTTTTAACTGGATCGGCCCCCGCCTGGATTCCCTGGACACGGCCAAGGAAGGCAGCTCCCGCGTGGTCACACAATTCATCGCCGAGTTACTGCTGAAACGTCCTCTCAATCTGGTAGATGGAGGCAGGCAAAAACGATGCTTCACGTATGTCGATGACGGCATTGCCGCTCTGATGAAAATCTTGGAAAATGAAAATGACATCTGCAAAAACCAGATTATCAATATCGGCAATCCCCACAACGAATGTTCAGTAAGGGAATTAGCGGATATTCTTAAGAATTTATTTCAAGAACACCCGGACCACCAACAGGATGCGGCCTACTCGGATATCATTGAAATTCCAGCGGACACGTATTACGGAAAAGGCTATCAGGACATTTATACCCGTAAACCCAGTATCGCCAAGGCAAAAGCGCTCTTGAACTGGGAACCGAAAATCAATCTGCCGGATTCCCTGCGGCTGACCCTCAATTCGTTTCTGGAAGAAAATCAACCGGTGAAATTATAAAGAGAAGCAGAGTCAAGGATAGAATCTGATGGGCCTCCTGGGATTAAAAATAGACGTGGATACGTATTGGGGGATGAAAAACGGTGTGCCCCGTCTTTTGCAGGTTTTCAGGGATTTCCAGGTCAGGGGAACCTTTTTTTTAAGCATCGGTCCGGATAACTCCGGACGCGCCGTTCTTCAGCTTCTGAAAAATCCTTTGTTTTTAAAAAAAATGCTGAGAACAAAAGCGGCCAGCCTTTACGGCTGGAGAACGGCTCTTTATGGCACGTTGCTGCCCGCGCCCAAAATTGCCCTATCTTTTCCGGAACTTGTCCATCAGATCATTCAGGATGGTCATGAAGTGCAGTTTCATGCCTGGGATCACCGAAGGTGGCAGGACGAACTGCCCGATAAAACGGAGCCTTGGATACAGAATTGGTTTGCCTCCGGAATTCGTGGTTTTGAAGAACTCACCGGACACAAGCCTTCCTCTTTCGGTGCTCCCTCCTGGCTGATTGACGAGCGCGTTTTGAAAATCATCGCCGGATACCGTTTTGACTATCTGAGCTGCACGCGGGCCAAATCGCCCTTTATTCATAAAAATATTTCCGTTTTGGAAATTCCCTCCGATCTGCCCTGCTTTGAGGAACTTGATCCAGAAAAAGATGTGGAGATCATCTGTAATCTGATCCATGACGGAGGCACCCATGTTCTTCCCGTACACGCTGAAGTGGAAGGTGGCATTTTTGAAGAGAAGTTCAAAAAAGTTCTGTCTGCCGCGTTCGCTTCCGGAATGCAAATGGTTCCCCTTAACGACATCCGGTCGGGTTTGGACATCGGCTCCCTGCCCGTCCGAAAACACCGCATGTCCCTTCTTCCGGGGCGCGCATCATCCACAGCGGTATAAACGCAACAGGAAAAGAAATTATATACCATTGTTTTTATTCATATATATTGTATTTTCCCCTTGACAGCCCTTTGGGACTTGTACTTGACTTTGACTTTCGCCTGTGTTAGGAATACCGAACTTTGCGCCTTGACAGCTGCTTTTGCAGCGCGATTTCAGGGAGGAAAATGTCCAACAAATTATTTACGCTATTAATCATTCCCCGCACCAAAAGCGCGGTTAAAAAGTTTTCTTTTTCCAAAACAATGGTTCGCCGCCTGGCGGTGGGCACAATTGTGTTTTTAGTGATTTCCCTTTATGTAATTTATGATTACGCCACCATTACCACAGACCGCATCGAGCTTTCCCGCCTTCGAAGACAGACAGCCCTCCAATCCCGGCAGATTGCAGATTTATCCGTTAAAGTGGATGAATTTTCCGACCGGATGGAAGCTTTGCGTCAGTTTGATAAAAAATTACGTATATTGACAGCCGGTGTTTCAGGTAAGGACAATAAAATCCCTCTGGGCATCGGCGGCGCCAACAACGAGCATACCCGGCTAAAAGAGCTGCTCGATCAGGGCAATGAAAAGCTTGTTTCGCAAATGCATAAAAACATTCAACAGTTAAATATTGATGCCCGTGAACGGGAACAGAGTTTTACGGAAATGCTGTTATTTTTGCGGGAGCAAAAATCCTTACTTGCAGCCACTCCTTCCCTGTGGCCGGTTCGTGGCCTGGTTACTTCTGAATTCGGCTGGCGTCAGGATCCTTACGGAAATGGCAACCAGTTTCATCAAGGTATTGACATTGCCACCAGAGATGGAAAACCCATTGTCGCACCGGCCGACGGTCTGGTGGTCGCCTCTGAATATCGTCCCGAAGAAGGCCATTATGTTTCCATTGAGCATGGTTATGGAATATCCACAGGCTATGCTCATTTATCGAAGCCGGAAGTCAGACAGGGAATGCGCGTGGAAAAAGGACAGGTGATTGGCTATGTAGGCAATACGGGCAGGAGCACCGGCTCCCATCTGCATTACGTGGTCAATATCAACAATATTCCCGTCAATCCAAGAAGCTATTTGAAATAAACGGATAATAAAAAATTACGCTGAACTTTGCCGGTCAGATACCGGTTTTTTTAAAGGCAAAACATGCTGGGAACCATTCTGAAGAAAATCGTCGGAACCAAAAATGATCGGGAACTCAAGCGCTTGTCGCTTCTCCTGGATGAAGTGAACAGTTTTGAAGCGGATATGATGTCGCTTGGCGACAACGATCTGCAGGCCAAAACCATCTATTTTCGGGAAAAGCTCAACAAAGGGCTGACGTTGGACGACATCCTGACGGAAGCGTTTGCCGTGGCGCGGGAAGCAGCGCGAAGGACACTGAAGATGCGTCCCTTCGATGTTCAGATTCTGGGTGGCATCGCTCTGCATGAAGGCAAGATCGCCGAAATGAAAACCGGC
>DAOLNX010000063.1:0-19966 GCA_035416785.1 Smithellaceae bacterium
CCGAAAGACAGGATCTCTTTCGCCGTTATCCCCAGCAAGGAAGCGGCCTTCAACACCAAGCTTTCTTCCGTTTCTTCCAGCGCCAGAATCAAGCCGTTTACACGAATGGTTTGCACTTTTTTCTCCATTGCAAAAAGCGGATGTATATTATAACGATAGTAAAATTCATTTTTTCAGGATGATGATTATGCCCTGGTACGCCGTTCATACAAAGAGCCGTCACGAATATAAGGCTTGCACAGGACTTTCCCAGAAAAAACTGACCGTTTTTCTACCGGAGATGGAGGTCTGGAGCAAGCGAAAAGACAGAAAAAAGAAAATCATGGTTCCGCTTTTTCCCGGTTATCTGTTTGTGGACGTTCTGCTGGACGCGGAAACCCACCTGAATATTCTCAAAACATCCGGCGTGGTGCGGATTTTGGGAAAAAAACTCAATGCCGAGCCCATGCCCGTGCCGGAAGACAAAATTAAAGCCATCCAGCGCATCACGGCCCGCAAGGTGGAAATGTTCGCCATGCAATATCCGAAGACGGGAGAACCGGCAAAAATCCTCGACGGACCTTTTGCCGGAATCGAGGGAACCGTCGTCAAAAGCGATCTGGAAAAAGAACTTTTCGTGATTTCCATTGAACTGATGCAGCGCTCCGTTGCCATCAAACTGGAAGGTTTTCAAATTGGAAAAATCTGATCGGGGGATTTTTTTTGAAAAATCCTTGACAGGCTCCATATTTTGCGTAAGAAACCATCCGCCGCGGATTTTTTCGCCCGCGGAAATACTCACCGGGGACAGGTTGTGAAAGGCTATATCCTGATTAAAAAAAATCTTTGCAAGGAATGCCATCTCTGCATTCATTTCTGCCCCAAAGGCCATATCGTGCCTTCCGGGGAATTCAACCTTCAAGGATACCATCCCGTATGCGCCGACGAAGAAAAGGAATGCAACGGCTGCGCAATCTGCGCCACAATGTGTCCGGAAGTGGCAATCGAGGTTTACCGTGAATAAAGTCTTGATGTCAGGAAATAATATCATCGGCGAGGCGGCCATCCGCGCAGGATGCCGTTTTTATGCCGGCTATCCGATCACACCACAAAACGAACTCACCGAATACATGGCCGAGCATATGCGCAACGCGGAAGGCGGTGTCTTTATCCAGTCAGAAAGTGAAATCGCCGCCATCAACATGATTGCCGGGGCCAGCGCCACCGGCGTTCGGGTCATGACCTCTTCCTCCAGCCCCGGTATTGATCTGAAACAGGAGGGAATCTCTTCCATGGCGGCCTGTGAGCTTCCGGGCATCATTGTCAATATTATGCGCGGAGGACCGGGGCTGGGCAACATCCGCCCTTCCCAGGGAGACTATTTTCAGGCGACGCGCGGCGGCGGCCACGGTGATTACCGCACAATCGTTCTTGCGCCAGCCACCGGGCAGGAGCTGGCGGATCTGACGATGGACGCTTTTGATCTGGCCGACAAATATCGAACACCGGTGATGATTCTGGCGGACGGCATGATGGGACAGATGATGGAGCCGGTCATTTTTAAAAAGGCCAAGCCCCGACATTATCCGGAAAAATTCATGCTGCGCGGCGCCGGTGAAGGCAAGAGCAAATTTATTCGCGGATTGCTTCTGGACCCGATCGACAGCGAAGAACACAACTGGAAGCTGTTCCGCAAGTATGAAGCCATTATCGAAAAGGAAACGCTTTTCGAAGAGCACCTGACCCAGGACGCGGAAATGGTGATTGTGGCCTATGGCACAGCGGCGCGCATCGCCCGGGGCGCCATCAAGAGACTTCGGGAACAGGGCATGAAAGTCGGTCTTTTCCGCCCCCGAACCCTCTGGCCTTTTCCCGAATTAAAGCTTCGTGCTCTTTCTTCCACGACAAAAACCTTTCTGGTGTTTGAAATGAGCACCGGTCAGATGCTGGAAGATGTCCGCCTGGCGCTTCAGGGATATGCCGACATCAAATTTCACGGGCGTCCCGGAGGCGCAGTGCCGACTCCTGCGGAACTGGCCAACGTGGTGGCAAAAATTTATCATAAAAAAGATTGATGACCGATAAAGGAACCGATGGATATGTCCAAAATTGTTTTTCAACATCCCCGGAGTCTGAAGCATGCCATTTTTCACTACTGCCCAGGATGCGGCCACAGTATTGCGCACCGCATAATCTGCGAAATCATTGATGAAATGGGCATCAGAGGAAAGACCATCGGCGTTCCGCCGGCGGGTTGCGCGGTTCTGGCCTATAACTATTTTGACGTAGATATGATTGAAGCGCCGCACGGACGAGGCCCGGCCATGGCCACCGGCATCAAACGGGCGCTTCCTGACCGAATGGTTTTTTCTTATCAGGGAGACGGCGATCTGGCCGCCATCGGCATGGCAGAAAGTTTTCATGCCGCCAATCGGGGAGAAAACATTACCGTGATCTTCATCAACAACGCCGTTTACGGCATGACCGGCGGGCAGATGGCGCCGACCACCATGCTGAATCAGAAAACCACCACCAGCCCCGCCGGGCGGAAGCAGGCCCTGGACGGTTACCCCGTCAAAGTGTGTGAAATCTTTTCTCAAATCGGCGGCGTCACCTACCTGGAAAGATGCTCGGTCAGCTCTCCGGCGGGTGTGAATAAGACCAAAAAGGCCATCCGAAAAGCCTTTCAGTGCCAGATGGATGGCCTGGGGTTTTCCATGATTGAAATCCTTTCCATGTGTCCGACCAACTGGAAAATGTCCTCCATCAATTCCTGCAAATGGATTGACGAGGTCATGGTCAAAGAATTCCCCCCGGGCGTCTATAAGGACAATATTGCCGCTATGAAGTCTACCATGGAGGATCGGCCATGATTAGAAAAGCATTTTTTTCCGGATTCGGAGGCCAGGGCGTGTTGATGATGGGGATTTCTCTGGCCAACGCGGCGATGAACGCAGGCCTGCATGTCACCTATCTGCCGGCCTACGGCGCAGAAATGAGAGGGGGAACCGCAAACTGCACGGTTGCCGTAGGAGATGAGGAGATTGCCTCTCCGGTCGCGTCGGAACCCCATTACCTGGTCGTGATGAATTCTCCGTCTCTATCATCTTTTCAGAATAAACTGGTAACGGACGGAACGATTTTTATCAACTCCTCCATTGTGGAGGCTCGCCCCATCCGGCAGGATGTAAAAACCATTTTGGTTCCCTGCGCGGACATGGCCCAGGAATTGGGAAACGTCCGCGTGGCCAATATTATTATGATGGGCGCCTTTATTCAAAAATCCAGCGTCGTTTTGCCGGAAATCTATCTGAAAAGTCTGGAGGCCATCATGGGCAGCAGAAAAAAATCTCTTGCGGAAATCAACCGGAAGGCTTTTGCCGCCGGATATGACTACGTTCAGGGGAAATGAGGAGAATTATGGCCGTCAAACAAATTTCCGTCCTTTTGGGCAACACCCCTGGCACTTTTGCAAAGCTGACCCACATTCTTGACGAAGAAGACATCGTCACGATTGCCGTAGCGGCCGCAAGCATTGAACACGACAGCCGCGTCCGCCTGGTCGTCAATGATCCCGACCGCGCCGCCGCATTGTTGAGCAGCTTTAATTTCAACTTTGAAGTCACGCCGGTTTTGGCCGCCGAGGTTCCCCTCCACTCCGGGGGCATTAACGCCATTTTCAAACCGCTGGCCAAAGCGGACGTCAATATCCTGTACGTTTATACCACCATCAATCGCATCGGAAAAGAAACCATCGTCATTCTCGGCGTGGACAAACTTGAAGAAGCCAGGGAAATCCTTACGGAAAATTGGATCAATCTGATCGACGACGAGATCTATTCCATTCCCTGACCTTGTAAAGAAGATTATGCCGGTATCCGCCGAAAAAGAAAACGCCCTTGCCGAAAGAATGCGGGAACTTGGCGTGGCGGAAAGCGATTTTGAGGAATCCTTTGTCCGTTCCTCCGGTCCTGGAGGACAGAAAGTCAATAAAAGCTCCTCCTGTGTCCATCTGACCCACATTCCCACAGGTCTCTCCGTCAAATGCCAGAAGGAACGGTCACAGGCCTTGAACCGCTATCTGGCGCGCCGTTTGCTGCTGAACAAAATCGAAGAAAAGCAAAAAGGATTCGTTGCGGCCGAACAGGAAAAAATCGAGAAGATTCGCCGTCAGAAAAGAAAACGATCCCGACGCGCCCAGGAAAAAATTCTGGAGATGAAACACAAAACATCCGAGAAAAAAGAATTGCGGGAAAAAGTGACCGTGGAAAAGGATTCCTGAACCCCAAGGAATGCCCCCCCAAATCGCCCCCATAACCCGTTTTAAAATTTGTATTTTCCAGCCACGATATCCCGATACATGCTTTCATTCAACGGAACATACTTTTCGCTTCCGGGAAGAAGAACGAAAAGGTTTTCCTTGACCGTCTCCAGATGATATCCGTCATTTTTCAGGTCCGTCTTCTTGATCTTATGCGTGGCGGTCAACTGCAAATCCTTGACCAGTCGGATGAAAATCGGCACCGCGTACTTGGGCAGTGCCGACCGGAGGTGCGCCGTCAGTGCAGCAAAATCGATATCCCTGCCTTCTTCGCGTATGACAGCGGCCATGCCGGCTCTGCCGTCGCCCTTGGGCATTACCACGCCATAAACGGCCGAAGATGAAATTCCGGGAAAAGAATCGATCGCTTTTTCCACTTCCAGGGTTGCGACATTCTCCCCTTTCCAGCGGAATGTGTCTCCCAGACGGTCAACAAACTGCACGTGCCGGAAGCCCATATCGCGCAGCATATCACCGGTATTGAACCAGAGATCGCCTCTCCGGAAAGCATCGCGGATGATCTTTTCTTCGGTTTTCTTTTTGTCGGTGTAACCGGGAAAGGGCGTTTTTTCGGATATCTCCATGATGAGGAGACCGGATTCTCCTTTTTTTACCTTTGTGCAGAAACCGTTGTCGCCACGCACCAAGCAATCGTTTTCAATGTCATACTGGACCAGGGCGAACGGCGTTACACTTGTTCCGACGGTATAATCAAAGTTCATGAGATTGGTAAAAACGCCAACACCTTCCGCCGCTCCATAAAACTCGAAGATCTTTTGGATGCCAAAGCGCTTTTTGAAAGCCATCCAGATATCCGGCCTCAGGCCGTTGCCGATGATATATTTCAACGTTGTCTTATTTTCACCGGCTTTCTCGGGCTGTGCCATCAGGTACCGGCAGACTTCTCCCACATAGATGAAGTGTGTGGCCTGGAATTTTTTCACATCTTCCAGAAATCCGCTCGCGCTGAATTTTCTTCTCAAAGCAACCGCCGCGCCGCTTTTTAGAGCCGGAGGCCAGCCCACGGTGATGGCATTGGTGTGGAAAAACGGCAACGGAATGTATATCGTATGGTGCGGTTTCACACGGGTCACCAGGCGTCCAAACCAGAACGATGCCGAAATTGCCCGTTTGTTGGTGATGACCGCCGCCTTGGGCAAGCCGCCGGTCGTTCCGGAGGTATAGACATAAGCCATCGTATCTTTTAGAGTGATTTGACTTGTTTCCGGAAGGTTGGTTTTGGGCATGGAGGCTAGCTGATCCGTGATATCTGCCGGATCATTTAATTGATTCATTGCCGGATCACGAACCAGGAACAGTTCGGAACCCTGCAAATCGATACCGCCCTTCACATCCTTAAAAAAACCATGGCATTCCTCTCCGACAACAACCACTTTGCCTTTGTTGAGATTGAAGCTGTGCATCAGAGAGTCTCCCCGCTGGTTGGTATTGATGAGGGAGCATACTGCCCCAATCTTGGCGCAACCGCAGTACAGAACAAGGAGTTCCGGCCTGTTTTCAAGGCAAACGACAACCGTGTCTCCTTTCGTGACTTTTTTAGAAAGCAGAAAATGAGCAAACTGGTTCGCCTGCTCGTTCAATTCGCGGTAGGTCAGCATGCCGTCGGGCGACTTCACCGCCATGTTGTCGGGATACCTGCGCGCGACATCTTCAAGATATGACCCCCAGGAAATGTTCCTGTTGGTGCTGATGGACTTAATGCCCTTGATGCCATGATACGCAACAAAAGGAATCCGCCAGATAAATGTCATCAATTTAATAAAAAATTCGAAACCGCTGATTGTCTGAGGGTATTGCACAATCGATTCTTTTTTCATTGTCATTTTCTCCTTCTTCCTATCATCAGGTCATGAAAATCGCCGGTGGTAAGATAGAGGGGAAAACAAAGCGGTGGAAATCCCCGCTAAAAAACCCTCCACATTGCGGGCAGGGATGAAGAAACATGGGATAAAAACAGAGAATGGAAGAACATGGCACGCATCAACCGGACGAAAAAAAAGGGAGGAGAAGTCCTTTGTTATTTGCTTCTCCTCCCTTTAATAAAGACCTGAAAAAATTAACCGATGCCGGCCAGTTTCAGAAGCGGATTGGCGAACAGGATGACGAGAGAAATAACCAATGCGTAGATCGCGACGGATTCGGTCATGGCCATACCGACCATCATGGTTAACATAACTTTGCCCTGAGCTTCAGGATTTCTGCCAACTGCATTGCTGGCGCCGCTGGTTGCCTGGCCAAGACCAAGACCTGCGCCTACCGCACCGATACCGATTGCAAAACCTGCTCCAAGCAGAGCGCAACCAATCATAATGGCTTTTGAATAATCAACAACACCCGCTGCTGCAGCCGGAGCCGCTTCAGGAGATGCAAAAGCAAAAGATGCAGATACAGTCACCAACGCCATTACCAGTACGGAATACACTAAACTCTTTTTCATTGAAATCCTCCTATGTTTATACTTTATGTTATGTGCCCGGTTCGTTACGTAAACTGATTTTTAACCTCCTTTCCTCAAATTTAACGACTGCCGGTCACTTTGAGGTTTTCCATAAACGATCAGGAAAGGGATTGTCAAGGAAAATCTAACGAACCGGGGAATTTTTTTCCGGCAGACGCATCTTGATTTTATCCTGGATGCAGGATAAAAGGGTTTCCATGAAAGATCCATTCAGCCTTGAGCATCGAAAAGCGGCAAAAATTCTTCAGGCGGACATTCCTCTAACCGCCAGACCTTTTAAGGAGATCGCCGACGCCTGCAATTTGTCCGGCGAAGATCTGCTTGGCTGGATCAACGAACTCTCCCAAAAAGGCATCATCCGAAAGTTTGGTGCGGTGTTGCGTCATCAAAAGGCAGGCTACCGGAAAAACGCTCTGATTCTATGGGCGGCAGCCCCGGATACCCTGGAGAGGGCAGGTGTCGCCTTCGCTTTGCTATCCCAGGTATCTCATTGTTATGAACGAAAACCGGCTTTTCAGGAAAAGTATAATCTTTTCACGATGGTACACTCACAGACAGACGATATATCTTCTCTGGCCGAAACCATGTCCCGTTTAACGGGCATCAGCGATTACTGCATTCTGGAAAGCCTGCAGGAATACAAAAAATCATCTCCGGAGTATTTTTAATGTCCACCCCTTCTGAAAATTATTTTACCCAGGCCGCTCAAGTCATCGCAGGCGGCGTCAATTCTCCCGTTCGCGCTTGGAAATCCGTCGGAGGCAGCCCGATCTTTGTTCGTCACGCTCAAGGCAGCAAAATTTACGATCTGTCGAATAAGGAATACATCGATTATGTTCTGTCCTGGGGACCAATGATTTTGGGGCACGCCCATCCCCAGGTCGTTGACGCCATCTGCCAGGCGGCGCATAAAGGGACCAGCTTTGGCGCACCGACACCAGCCGAAACGGAAATGGCCAAGCTGCTGTGCGACGCAATTCCGTCAATGGAGCGAGTGCGTATGACCAGTTCAGGCACGGAGGCCACCATGACGGCGCTCCGCCTGGCCCGGGGCTTCACCGGCAGAAACATGGTCATCAAATTTGACGGATGCTATCACGGACACGCCGATCCTTTGCTGATTAAAGCCGGCTCAGGAATCACCACCCTGGGCATTCCCGGATCTCCGGGAATTCCCGAGGCATTGTCGAAACTGACCTTGAGTCTTCCCTATAACCGGACGGAAATTCTTGAAGAGGCCATCGAACAATACGCCACGGATTTGGCGGCGGTCATCGTCGAGCCGGTTGCGGGCAATATGGGCGTGGTGGTCCCGCAAGACGGTTTTCTGAAGAAAATGCGTGAACTTACGTTCAAGCATGGAATATTACTGATTTTCGATGAAGTCATTACCGGATTCCGCTTTTCCTTCGGCGGATACCAGAACCTGATCGGCATTGACCCGGATCTGACTTGTTTGGGGAAAATCATCGGCGGCGGCCTTCCCGTCGGCGCCATCGGTGGAAAAAAGATCGTCATGGATCAGCTGGCTCCAACAGGCGATGTCTATCAAGCTGGAACCCTTTCCGGAAATCCCCTGGCGATGAGCGCAGGAATCGCCACGCTCAACCTGCTCAAGGAAAACCGGGATGCCTTCCATCTCCTGACCGTTCAAACCGAATCTCTTTGCACGGAAATGGAAAGTCTGTTTGCGTCAAAAGGCATTCCCGTCTGCATCAACCACATCTTCTCCATGTTTACCCTTTTTTTCCAGGAAGGACCTGTCCATGACCTGTCTTCCGCCCTGCAATCCGATACCGCCCTTTATGCCCGTTTCTTTCACGGCATGATCAAAAACGGCGTCTGGCTGGCGCCATCACAATTTGAGGCGGGTTTTTTGTCTTTTGCGCACACCAAACAGGATATAGACCGGACATTGGAAGCCTGTTCAAAAACCTTGCAGACTATTTAGCCGGATGATTGACAAATGTTCATCAATGCGGTAGGGGTTCCGCAGGTATTTCATCTCGGATCACCCAAAGGAATCTTATGAAAAAGGCATTTATCACAGGCATTACCGGACAGGACGGGTCCTATCTGGCCGAGTTTCTTCTGGACAAGGGATACGAAGTTCACGGTCTGATGAGGCGGGCCAGCACCTTCAACACAGACCGCATTGATCATCTCTATCGTGATTTCCATGACCCCAACACCCGATTATTTCTTCATTACGGAGACTTGAGCGTTTCCGGTCAGATGATGGACTTGCTTTCTTCCATCCATCCGGACGAAATCTATCATCTGGGCGCACAAAGTCATGTCCGGGTAAGTTTCGACATGCCTGAATATACCGGCGATGTCACTGGATTGGGAACGTTGAGAATTCTGGAATCCATCCGCAAAACCGGCATCCGGACAAAATTCTATCAGGCCTCGTCCAGCGAAATGTTCGGAGCGGCTCCTCCGCCGCAAAGCGAACAAACTCCTTTCCAGCCGAGGAGCCCCTATGCGGCAGCCAAGGTGTATGCCTACCATATTGTCCAGAACTACCGCGATGCCTACAACATTTATGCAACCAACGGCATCCTGTTCAATCACGAATCCCCGCGCCGCGGCGAAACATTTGTCACCCGGAAAATCACCCGTGCGGCAACGCAAATCAAACTGGGACTCAGGGACAAGCTTTATTTAGGCAATCTGGAAGCCAAAAGAGATTGGGGGTTTTCCGGCGATTTCGTGGAAGCCATGTGGCTGATGCTTCAACAGGAAAAACCGGATGACTATGTGATTGCAACCGGAGAAACTCATTCTGTCCGTGAATTTACGGAAAAAGTTTTCCAGAAGCTGGATCTGGATTATTCCCGTTATGTCGCCATCGACCCCCGTTATTTCCGACCAACAGAGGTGGACATTCTTTTAGGCGACCCATCCAAGGCCCAAAAAGCATTGAACTGGCAGCCCAAAGTCTCGTTTGATCAGCTGATCGACATGATGATCGCTGCGGACCTGGAACTGGCCCAGAAAGAGAAAACGCTGGTGGATGCAGGATTTTCCTGCGCCAATTCTGAAAGAATCAGTTAAAACCCTCTTCGGGAGGAATGAGAACTTGCTGAAAAATAAACGTGTCACCGTTACCGGCGGAAAAGGCTTTCTGGGACGTCACTTGACGGCCCGTCTGTCCGCTTATGAATGTCAAAGCATCCATATTGCAGATCTTCCGGAATATGATTTAACGGATCTTTCCCATATTCGACGGATGTTCGACACCCATAAACCGGATATCGTCATTCACCTTGCCGCAAAAGTCGGTGGCATCGGTTTTAACCAGGAAAAGCCTGCTGAACTTTTTTATGACAATCTGATCATGGGAACACAGTTGATTCACGAAGCTTACCTGCACGGCATTGAAAAATTTGTCGCCCTGGGCACCATCTGCGCCTATCCCAAGTTTACCCCCGTTCCTTTTCAGGAAGAAGAAATCTGGAACGGCTACCCGGAAGAAACCAACGCACCTTACGGACTGGCCAAAAAAATGATGCTGGTCCAGTCCCAGGCTTACCGTCAGCAATATGGATTTCATTCCATTTTCCTGCTGCCGGTCAACCTGTACGGGCCGGGCGATAATTTCGACCCCCGTTCCTCTCACGTCATCCCAGCGTTGATTAAAAAGTGTTTTGACGCCATCGACAGCCATTGCGATGTTCTGGAGGTGTGGGGCACGGGAAAAGCCACTCGCGAATTTTTCTACGTTGAAGATGCAGCGGACGCCATTTGCCTGGCTGCGAATACCTATGATAAAAGCGACCCTGTCAATATCGGAGCGGGTTTTGAAATATCCATTGCCAACCTGACTCAACTCATAGCCGAAATATCCGGTTTTTCAGGAAAAATTGTCTGGGATACCTCCAAACCCGACGGTCAGCCCCGCCGGATGTTGGACACCTCAAGGGCAAAAGCGGAATTCGGCTTTCAGGCAAAAACCGATCTGGCATCCGGATTGAAAAAAACGATTGATTGGTATCGGCAAAACCGCCATCTTTTTAAATAAAATGAACGACGGTCATTTTTTAATTGACTTTGTCCAGTCCTCGTGTTAAGGAGCTCGGCACCAGATGGATAGCGAATCCAAAAAATTAGCCATTCAGATGGCTTATGCCAGCAGCATTGGAATCGCAATGGTTCTGGCCATTTTTGGCTGCCTTCTTCTGGGAAGGTTTTTGGATGAAAAATTTGATTCCGGTCACGTCTTTACCGTTGTTTTTTTGTTGATAGGAATTGCTGCCGGATTTCACAATGTATATAAATTAATTAACCAGAATTTCCAGGATGCGGAATCCGTCATTAAGAGTTTGAAAAGTGAACCTCATCGCCAAAGACCCATTCCAAAGAAAACTTGAAATGACCAACTGGATCATTCTGTCCGCTCTCGCCCTTGCCTCATTATTTCTCGCGCCTTTAAAATTCACACTGGGAATCCTTTTGGGAGGTTTTGTCAGCATTCTCAACTTTCATGGCATGGTGCGCAACTTGCACGGCATTTTTAAAAATCCTTCCGATAATGCCAAGCGCCCAACCATGGTGAATTTTTTTCTTCGCTTGGCGGCAACCGCCGTCGTGCTGTATTTTCTCCTTACCGCCGGAACCGTCGACGTGGTCGGCTTAATCATTGGACTTTCCGTGGTCGTGATCAACATCATTTTCATGATGCTCACAACCTTGGCAAAAAAAAACTTCATTAAGGAGGTTAGATAAAAACAAATGAATCCACCCCTGATTTTCTTTCACACAACACTTTTTTCAGACTTGGGTATTAACATGACCATTGTGTACAACACTTTACTCATCGTCATGCTGCTGTCCGTCCTCTCCTTCATGGCTACCCGCAGACTTCAAGTGTACCCGGGAGGCGCACAAAACGTCATGGAAGTCATTGTGGACGGACTTCACAGCCTGCTTCTGGACACCATGGGTGAACATGGAAAAAAGTTTTTTCCGCTCATCGCCACTATCGGCCTTTTTATTCTGGCCTCCAACCTCATTGGAATCATTCCGGGATTTGAATCTCCCACAGCCAATATCAATACCAACCTGGCCATGGCCCTGGTGGTTTTCTGTATGACCCATGTCGTCGGGGTCATGACACACGGTCCCAAATACATCAAACAGTTCCTCGGACCCGTTTGGTGGTTGATTCCGCTTATGCTGCCCATCGAGTTGATCAGTCATCTGTCACGGCCTTTGTCTCTAACCTTCCGGTTGTTCGGAAACATCGCCGGCGAAGATATCGTCTTGCTGGTGGTTTTAATGCTGGTTCCGCTCATTGTTCCTCTGCCCATTATGTTTTTGATGATCTTTACCTCGGTTGTCCAGACATTGGTTTTCATGCTCCTGGCCATGATGTATATCGGCGGCGCCATGGAGGAAGGACATTAATGAAGCCCTGAAACAGGAGAGGTCAAACTGGACACTTTCTCCTGTCTGTAGTTTGTAACAATTTTGTTTTGGAAACTCCCGAAGCAGCTGACGGCAACCGCTATCAGCTGCTTTTTTCTCCCGGTTGCCGTTGTCTAAAGAATGAATTGACCGAAACCATTACAGCATGCTTCATCTGATACTTGACGATGCGGCTCAATTATCCTATTGACCGTCAGGATGACCATTGGAAAGGAGTGATCATGCACAGTCTGGGAATCAATATCGGATCCTCAAACGTGAAGGCAACCCTTCTGGAGGGAGATCGCATTGTATGGAGTGCGGTTGAACCTCATGATGGACATTTTCCCTTAACGCTGAAAAATATTCTCTCCACGCGCAAACTCCCCTCCGGCGTTCCAACTCTTGCCACAGGAACGGAAGGACGACACCTTTTAAATGTCAACAGCGCCATTGAACCGCTTTGCATCGAGGCGGCCCTGCAGAAATTCAGCCGGCCCATGGATGCACTCGTTTCTTTGGGCGGAGAAGATCTGGTGGTTTACACACTCGATCAGAATAAAAAAATTATCACCCGTTTCTCCGGGAACAAATGCGCTTCGGGCACCGGTGAATTCTTCAAGCAGCAGTTGATGCGCATGAACATGAAACTGGGTGACATCAATAGGATCTCTCATGAATGCCGAGCCTTGAAACTTTCTTCCCGCTGTTCGGTCTTCATGAAAAGCGACTGCACGCATCGCCTGAATAAGGGAGAAGCTCAAACCGGCGACATTGTCCTATCTTTGAGCGACGTCATGGCCATCAAGGTGATCGAATTTCTCAAAAAGGCCAGAATTGAAAAAGGACAAGCGCTGCTTGTCGGCGGCGTCACCCAAAATCAGCACATTTTGCGTTTCCTGCGTAAACGTCTGCCTGATCTTGATTTTTTCGTTCCCGAACAGGCGCCCTTCTTCGAAGCCTACGGCGCGGCCCTGATGGCCCGAACCTCCGGCAGCGCTCTTCCAGAGCTAAACCTTCTCATCAAGGACAGCGCCATTCATTTCAAACGATTCAAAAGTCTGAAAACCGCGCTGGGACAGGTCACGTATCTTCCATCGCAAAAAGGAAAAGTCATCAAAGAAAGAGAGTACATTTTAGGTGTTGACGGCGGTTCCACCACCACCAAAGCCGCCCTCATTGATTTTGAAACGCAGAAAATTGCGGCATCTTATTACGGACGGACCCATGGCGATCCGGTCAGCGCACTGAAGAACTGTCTCAGAGAAATCAAAAAACAAATTCGGGAGGATATTGGCGATGAATCCATCACCATTTCGCTTGCGGCCACCACCGGTTCCTCCCGTGAAATTCTCGGCGTTTTCCTGGAAACACCGGCCGTATATAACGAAATCATTGCACACGCGGTCGGCACGTCGTTTTACCGGGACAATATCGACACCATCTTTGAAATCGGCGGACAAGACGCCAAATATGTTTCTCTGAAAAACAAAGTCCCGATTGATTACGCCATGAACGAAGCCTGCTCCGCAGGCACAGGATCTTTTTTGGAAGAATCGGCCCAGGGGGATCTCAACATCTCCGAAGCGTCTCAAATCGGCGATATCGCTCTTTCAGCGGAAGCGCCTCTGAAGTTTGGCGAACATTGTTCAGCTTTCATCAATTCAGACATCCGCAACGCCGTTCAGCAGGGCGCCTCCCGCGAAGACATCACCGCCGGCATCATTACTTCAGTCGTTTCCAATTATCTCAACCGAGTTGTGGGCAACCGAACGATCGGCCATCATATTGTCCTGCAGGGAGGTGTCGCAAAAAACAAAGCCATTCCGCCGGCTTTTGCCATGCTGCTGGGCAAAGATATTCTGGTGCCGCCTGACCCGGAATTGATGGGATGTTTCGGTGTCGGCCTTCTGGCCAGACAAAAATCTGCTGATGGATTTCTGGACAAAACATCCTATGACCTGGACAAAATCCTGAACACCAGCTTGGTTCATGAAAAGGAATTCCAGTGCAAAACATGCGACAACTACTGCCCCATTCGTATCCTGCAAGTCAACGGCCACAAATACAGCTTCGGCGGGCGATGCAACAAATATGCGAACCTGAGGAAGAAAAAAGCCATGCCCGGAGGAGAAGGGATCGATTACATTCAAAAGCGAAATGATCTTCTTTTTCAGGAATGTGCACCCGATCCTGCCACATGGGTCAAAAAACGAGATGGAGTTGTTGGAATTCCCCGCTGTTTCTCCATCTATACGCTCTGGCCTCTTTACTCCTGGTTTTTTCACACACTGGGCATCGAAACTCTGGTTTCCAGTGAGATATTGCCTGAAGGAACGGCGCGCGTGGAAAGCAGCTATTGCTTTCCGGCGGAAATTGCACACGGCGCGGTTCAGGACCTTCTGAACCGCAAAACGGATTACCTCTTTCTTCCGCATTTTCGGGACATGGAAAGCTACGAAAAGGATGCGCCGGCCAATTTCTGTCCCATCACCCAGAGCCTTCCTTACTACATCAAAAAGGCTTTTCCGGAAATTCCGGATGAAAAATATTTAACCCCCGTGATCAGCTTCATGTACGGGCTGGAAAAAGCAGCGGAACCCTTTATCTCTTTGGGAAAAGCGCTGGGATTTCCGGAAGAAGAAGCCAAAAACGCCTTTCTGATCGCGCACGAAAAACAAATAGCGTGTTTCGGCAAATTTGCTGAACTGGGCAAACAGGCGCTTGAAAAAGCTAGACTGTCCCGAAAGCCCGTTATCGCCATTCTGGGACGCCCCTACAACTCGTTCACAACCGACGCCAACATGGGAATTCCCCGAAAATACACCTCTCGTGGATATTCGGTCATCCCGTATGATATTCTTCCCTTCACACAAGAAAATATTTATCCCAACATGTACTGGTATTACGGTCAGCAGGACATGAAAGCCGGTAGGCTTTTGAAAAATGAGGACAATATCTTTATCACCTACATATCCAACTTTTCCTGCGCACCCGACTCCTTCATGTTGCATTATTTGAAGTGGATGATGGGCATCAAGCCCTTTCTGATTCTGGAACTGGATTCCCATACAGCCGACGCCGGCGTGGATACACGCATTGAGGCCTTTCTGGACATCATCGAAGGATACCGTTCCAAACTGACGGACATCGGCGAGGAACGCTACGACAACGGTCTGCGTTTTGTAAACCAGCCAGGTGAAGATATTCATATCCGAAATGAAAGGACCGGCGAAAAAATCCCCATTAAAAACAATCCACGGGTAAAACTGCTATTATCCAGCATGGGTCGTCTTTCCGCAGAACTGGTCGGCGCGACAATCCGCGGTTTGGGCATCCACGCAGAGGCCATGCCGGTGCCTGACATTTATACGCTGCAAATGGCACGCAATCACGCCTCCGGCAAGGAATGCCTGCCGTCTCATCTGGTCCTGGGCAGTTGCCTGAAATATTTATCATCCGATCACTACCGCAAGGATGAAATCTATCTCCTGTTTGTGCCCACCACAACCGGCCCCTGCCGGACCGGCCAGTATTTTGTTTTTTATGACAATCTTTTCAAGGACCTACGATTGGAAAACGTCCTGGTGTTCACTCTGGAAGCCAACAATTCCTACAATGAACTTGGATCGGAATTTTCCAAATACGCCTGGTGGGCGACGATCATCGGCGATTACATGAAAGATGTGGAAACGTCCCTGAGAACCTGTGCGGAAAATCCGACCAAAGCCCTGGCTGTTTATGATCAGACCTGGCAAAAAATGATCCGGGTCGCCGAAAAGGACATCACTCAAGTTCTTCCGGTCCTGGAGGAAATCGCTCAAACCATAGCGGAGATTCCTCTGGCCAGAAAAATGGCGGATTGTCCGAAAGTGTTGATTGTCGGAGAAATTTATGTCCGCCGTGACGATTTCGCGGTAGATGAACTGATCAATCAGTTCAGCACACACGGCATTATCAGTAAAATATCCAATGTTTCTGAATGGCTCTATTACTGCGATTTCGTCAGGCACTACGAACTCAAAAAGAAGCTCTATCTGGCTCCTTTCCACCGACGACCCTTTACACGCGAATTCCGCGAGATTCTCGACTGGAAAATCGAGCAGGCCTACAAAAAAAATGTGGAGAAAAAAGTTCGCGACGCCTTAAGCAAAACCGGCCTGGTGCCGGAAACACCGTGCGATATGCAAACCATCATGGACAACACGGAAAAACACTTTGTAAGCCATGAACTCTATTCAGAGATCAGCATCTCCAGCGGCGCCGCAGCCACCGCCATGATGGATGGCTATTCCGGCATCGTGAATATATCGCCTTTCGCCTGCCTGATTGGCCGCGTCATTGAGGGCCTATTCACACCCTGGGCCAGAGAAAGAAACTATCCGGCCATCTCCATTGAAATTGACGGCAATCTGCTGCCTCCGAACGTGCTGAGCAAACTGGATATTTTCATGCTCAACGTCAAACGGTTTCGAGGACAGGCAAATGATGATTCCATGGTAGAACAGGAAGGAGAAAGGTCCGTCACCATTGACAGAAGAATGATTCGCTAAATCAAAAAGCGGGCCAATCGCCCGCTTCTGATGACCTCTCTCGTCTTCCTTTACGCTTTTTTCGGCGCTTTCAGCAAAGCAATCGCCACAGCAATCCCAACCGCCGCCAGAAGAGCCGTGGGATAAAATGCATAAGTGTAGGTTCCAAAAACATCCTTGGCCTGACCGGAAATGATGCCGCCAATGATCGCCCCAAAACCATAAGCAAAAAAGACAACGCCGTAATTTCTCGCATAATTTTTCATGCCGAAAAACGCAGCGGTTGCGGTCGGAGCAATCGCCAGCCATCCTCCCAAGCCCAACCAGAAACCGATAAAGCTTGCGGTGTAGAGCATCGTATCACCTTCCCTGGCCATGATCATCAAAACAGACGAGGTAAGAATGACCGCCAGATTCAGAATCGTCGCATTGCGAGGGGTAATTTTGTCGGTCAGAAAACCAAACAGCGGTCGCCCCATCGCGTTGAAAATCGCAAAAATGCCGACCAGCGTGGCGGCCGTCTCACCGGAGATTTTAATAATTTCATTACCAACCGGTTTGGAAATGCCGATGGCCATCAGTCCTGCAATGGAGCCAATAATAAAGCAAAAAAACAGTCCCCAAAACGTGCTGGTTTTAATCATTTCACCCGGCAAAAAATCAACTGCGGCTGCGGCTCCGGTTGCGGGTTTCCAGCCACTCGGAGCCCATCCGGAAACGGGAAAGCGAAAAGGAATACTTAAAATCACCAGAATCACGCCAAAAGCAGCGCCAAAATACATGAAGGTCGAAGACAAGCCAATCGATGGAATCAAAGTATTGGCAAGCTTGCCGGTGATCAAAGCCGATCCTCCAAATCCGGTCAGCATCAGACCGACGGCCAGACCTTTTTTATCCGGAAACCACTTGGCGCCCATGGACACGGGACACCCATAAACCAGACCAACGCCCGACCCGGCAATAACGCCATACGTCAACGTCAGCATCCAGATATTGGATGCAAAGCCCGACAAGAGCCAACCCAAGCCCACGATGATTCCGCCGATAATGCCCAGTTTACGCGGCCCCAGCGTTTCCATCACACGACCGCCAAAAAACATCAGCACGGTAAAAAAAGCCAGGAAAACCATGAAAGGCAAATTGGCCTGAAAAGAAGAAATACCGACAAACGCCTCTTTCACGGGTTTTAAAAAAATGCTGTAGGCATAAACTGCGCCCAGACAGACATTCATGACAATTCCCAGAGCAACAAACAACCACCTCCCGCTTTCCGCGGGCAACCCCAATACCTTTTCCTCATCCACCATCACTGTAATTCCTCCTGAAAATCAGCACATTCTTTCAATTTTCGTCCTTTATGCGTTTATCTTTCAAGAGTCAATAAAAAACGGCTTTTCAAGATAAAACTTGACCATTATTTCCTGAAAGTGTATAATATCAGAGTGTTATGTGGGGTAACACAAAGGGTAATTTTGATGAAGGAGGATAGAGAGATGGCAAAATATCTCTACAACGAGGAAGCGGTGGCCAACCTCAGATTAAGCGACACCTCGGTTTTGGACCGGCTGGTTGACTTTGAGTCAGCCAGAGAGGCGCATCTGAAAAAGGAGCACGCCAAGAAAGACAAGCGGATGACGATTGGCGAGGCGGTGGCAACCTATGTACAGGATGGCGACGTGATTACCGACGGCGGTTTTTCATACGTTCGCACCCCACACCAAGCTTTTCATGAAATCATCCGTCAGGGAAGAAAAAACCTGCAGATGATCGGATCGCCCAACACCAACCAGAGTTTTTTTATCTTTTACGGTTTGGTTTCCTACTCCCACAATTCTTACACCGGAGCGGAAATGCGAGGAATCGACAAGATTTTTGACCGTGCGCTCAAGGCGGGCCGGACCACCATTCTCTCGGAATGGAGCCACGGAGGCATGGCCCAGGGATTCAAGGCAGCTCAACTCGGTTCGCCGGGTGTTTTAAGCAAACAAATGCTGGGCAGCGATCTTGTCCGTTACAATCCCTACCTTAAGGTCATCCAGCATCCCTTCAAAGCGGAAAAAGATCCTGTGGTATTCGTTCCGGCTTTGTATCCGGATGTATCCATTATCCATTGCCATGCAGCAGACAAGTATGGCAACGCCTACATTTACGGACCGGCAGTCAACGATCTGGCTATGGCCGCCGCAGCACGCAAAGTCATTGTTACGGCAGAAGAAATCGTTCCCGAAAATGACATTCGTTACAACCGTCAGGGACAGATCATTCCATTCTTTTATGTGGACGCCGTAGTCGAAATGCCTTTCGGCGCCCTTCCCGGCAGCATGCCCGGCTGCTACTACTGGCCGCGTCAATGGTGGGAAAAGTGTATGCGCTGGGCTTGCCTGTCCGACGAAAACGCCAAGTCCTTTCTTGACGAATGGATTATGGGGGTAAAAAACCAGTTTGAGTTTGTTGAAAAACTGGGCGGCGCCAAATGGATCACCGAGGCCCGCCGTCAGACGAAAGCAGCCGAAGGCGATAATGAAGACATCGATTTCTCTTATGAAGAATTTACCCTGAAGCATGATTCAGGACTCTATTATTAGAAAGGAGAAAACCATGCGAGATTTGAACGCACCAGCCAATCCCTTGGAAACATTGGCTTATATTATAGCGCAGCAGATTTCCGACCACTCGGTCGTTTATATCGGAACCGGACTTCCCATGGTGGCGGGAATTCTGGCCAAAAAAACCCATGCCCCGAACATCACCATCGTTTATGAATCCGGCGGACAGGATCCGATTGAGGGCGACATGCCCTGGTCAGTGGGCTGCCCCTTCACCTGGCGCAAATCCCCCACCATTATGGAAATGGCCTACTCGTTTGCGCAATGCTACAACGGTTATGTGGATATTGGATTCTTAGGCTTCGCCCAGGTGGATATGTACGGTAATGTCAACACACACATGATCGGCAAGGACTTTCATCAGCCGAAAGTTCGTCTGACCGGCAGCGGCGGCAACAACGATCTGTCTTCCCTGACGGAAAAAATGGTGCTGGTCGGATTGCAAACACCGGATAAATTTCCGGAGAAAGTTGATTTCATCACCTCGGTAGGACATCTGACCGGCGGCAACTCTCGTCAAGAAGCCGGCCTGATCGGCAACGGGCCGTCTGCCGTTATCAGTCCGTGGGGCGTCTATGATTTTCATCCGGTAAGCAAGCGGATGCGGGTTCAGTCTCTGACTCCCGGCGTAACATTT
>DAOLNX010000064.1:0-19774 GCA_035416785.1 Smithellaceae bacterium
AAAAGGCAGGATTTCTTGATAACCAGGCGGCAATCTTCAGTGTCCAGTCCATATTCATTATGATTTACCCCCGATTTTTCGCACATTATCCATGAACTGCGTTATTGCAGAGAAGTCCGGTGCGGGTACAGATGTTGATTTATTATTGCCTCCCGATAGAGTTAATGTTTTTCCCGAAGGTAATAATTCTGCGGGTAAGAAGGTCAATACACCACAGGCACTACTGTCTGAAAATTCCTGAACGTGGATTAAAAGCGGACTTGCTCTTCTGCCTTTTCCACCATTTTCTAACAAGTCAACATTTCCGGACATCTTAGTGCTTGAAAAAAAATAATTATGAGGCAAACCAAAGGCTGCACGCTTAGGAGCAGATGTTGTCTTGCCCCCCTTTAAGAAATTTAACATTAAATCATGATCGGTTTTAAAATGATCTGATTTTTTTGCAGATCGGAAATTATTGAAATCATCTGCGATTTTTTCCAAAACAGCCATTGCTTTTTCGGATCCTTTAAAATTGGACGGACATTTGAGTTTCAGGTGGTAAGCGGATGGCACTAATTTTAACACAATGCGTTTGTTATTACTAAAGCATGTATATTGCGGTTTGCCGGTTGTATCGTTATCTGATGAATTCAAGAATGCCTGTAGAAATTTGATGTATTCTTTTTCGTTTTCAAAAATAAAAGGCGGCACATCCGGATTTGAATGCAAATCATTCGAAATGATTTTGAATGATCCAAACCCTCGACGGTTCCTTGATCCAATACCGCCAAGCATTGATAAAGCCCAAAAAGATCTCAAAACACGAATTTTATCTTCCGTCTTTATATGATCATGAAATGTAAAAATTAGCCGGAATGTTGAACCTGGAGAAAAATATGCGCGGGTTGTTATATTTTTTTTCAGGTCTTTATCGCGCTGGATCACACCATAACCAAGATAAGAGATGGGATTTCCATCCCAAATAGTTTCACCTTTTCCACCGTATAATGGATCTATTACCATTGCCTTAAGACTAAAAGGTGATCGACCGCCAGTGCAACCAAATATGCGAGCTTCATCATTTTGTGAATTCAAAGGATAAATGGCACGATACCAAAATCTTAACAATCCTTTAATGCTTGCGGACCTAAACTCAGGTTTATTGCCAAAATCCGCTCCACTCGAAAAAATTGGTGTAACCGCTTTTATCTCAAAATAAGCTTTTTCCATTGCTCCCCTTTCCGTCATGAAATGATTGGTCCGCATAGCTGCCCTGCAAAAAAACGCAAATCAACATCAACTTTAATAACACTATTGTCTTCGCTTTTCGTGCATTCGTTCGGGGTAACTGTCATAATTTTTTCGAAACATCCGCCGACTTTTCTCATCTTCATCCTCTTGCCCACTGTCGTGTTGAAAATCCCCCAAATCCCCATCATCCTCCGGTGAGTAAATATTGATCCGAAACGGTCTTATCCCCATATTTCCGTTCCAGCCCCCTGATCATAAAATGCCCTCTGGCCATATTCTGAAAATGGTCCATGAAGATGGAATTGATCAACGCACCTCCGGCGGCTCCAATTACGGGAACTGCCGAAGCGGCGGCTTTCTGGGATACGGTGACGCCAAAACGGGAGGCTATAACGGCGATCAGACGCACCAGCGCGGGGGCGCCTTCTTCAGCAATGCCTTTTTCAATAATATACTTTGCCGCCTCCGATACTTGCTTTGCCAGCAGCGCCCGGACAGCGTAATAACCGCTTTCCGTGGCGTTGTCCTTGTCGGATGCGCCACCCAGTGCAAAAACCTCCAGGCAGGCCAGTTTGGTTTCAATTTTTTGAATATCTTCTCCTTCGCTTCTGGCAATGTCGGCAATGGACCGAAACATGATCACGGTTGTGGCGGGAAGTTCAATGGCCAGCGCGGGAAGACCGAAAGCGCCGCCGATGCCGCCGGATGCGGCAACCAGGAATTTGTGCAGCTTGTCGCTGGATGATTTTTTATCTTCGCGGGCAAGCGTTTTAACAGCTGCTTCAAGTGCATGTTGAAGAGATTTCTGCGTGATCGTCTGAATTGTGGCCGTCCATTTCTCCGGCAAATAGCTAAAGGCTTTTTCAAACGGCATGCCGACCAAATTGGTCAGTTTTGCGGCCAGCCCTGGATTTTCCAGCAGGTCTTTCGCATATTGAAGTCGAACGATATCTTCCGGGGTCATTTCCATAGTTCTGCGGACCTAAATTCCCAAATCCATGCCGGATGAATTTTGTGATTCATGCCGAATTCATGATCAGTTTTTGCAATTCAATGCTTCTGTGCTGCCTTTGACTGTTGTAAAGTTTCCTATCATATCCATTTGATCTTTTCAATCAACGACGTCAATGAGGATGCGCGGATAATTGAGGAAGCGATTTGCGGATGATGGCGACAAGCACATCCATAGACAGGAACTTTCATTTCAGGAAATTTCCATGCGTCTTTCGTTTGGCAATGCTTTTTGTTTGTGTTATGGAGGTTCCAATATCTTTATTTCAGGAGAATTGTCCATCATGATCTACAATGAAGAATTTGAAACTCTGCCCAGAGAAGCCCTGGAAGCGCTTCAGCTCAAAAGGCTGCAGCAAACGGCACAGCGGGTTTATCATAACGTCGGTTTCTACAAAAAATCTTTCGACAAGGCGGGGGTTTCCCCCGAGTCTTTGCGTTCTCTGGCCGATTTGCGACGCTTTCCTTTTACCACCAAGCAGGATTTGCGGGATAATTATCCATTTGGGTTGTTTGCCACACCGATGAGCAATGTTGTGCGACTGCACGCTTCATCAGGAACAACCGGCGCGTCCACCGTGGTCGGGTACACCAAACGAGACCTGGATCTGTGGGCGGAGTTGATGGCGCGCTGCTATACCGCCGCGGACCTTACCCAAAACGACATTATTCATATCGCTTACGGTTATGGCCTGTTCACCGGTGGATTGGGCGCTCATTACGGCGCGGAAAAAATCGGCGCCAGCGTGATTCCAATGTCCGGCGGCAATACCAAGCGACAGATCACCATCTTACAGGATTTCGCGCCAACCGCCGTCTGTTGCACTCCTTCCTACGCACTCAATCTGGCTGAACAGGGATATGCCATGGGCGTGGACATGAGAACCCTGGCTCTTCGCGCAGGCATATTCGGCGCGGAACCCTGGACGGAACAAATGCGTGATGAAATTGAAAAAGCATTAAACATCAAGGCCTTTAACATCTATGGCCTGTCGGAAATTCTGGGACCCGGCGTCTCGATGGAATGCAGTGAGGCGCGCGAAGGCATGCACATCTTTGAAGATCACTTCCTTGTGGAAACCATTGATCCCCAAACCGGTGAAGTACTCCCCCCCGGCGCCGAGGGCGAACTGGTGTTCACCACCCTTACCAAAGAAGCTTTTCCGCTCATCCGTTACCGGACAAGAGACATCTCCCGGCTGAATCCTGCTCCTTGCCGCTGCGGAAGAACCTCTTACCGCATGGAACGCGTCATGGGCAGAAGCGACGACATGCTGATCATTCGCGGGGTAAATGTTTTCCCATCGCAAATCGAAGCCGTGCTGATCGGCATCGAAGGCCTGGAACCGCATTACCAGCTCATCGTGGACCGTGAAGGAACGCTGGATACGCTGGAAGTTCAGGTGGAACTGTCGGAAAAGCGCTTTGCCGGCGCGGGTGAAATTAAAACCCTGCAAAAACTGGAGATGCAACTGAAAAAAGATATGAAGGACTACCTGGGCATTACCGCCAAAATCAAGCTTGTGGAACCCCGAACGCTTCAACGTTCCGAAGGCAAGGCCAGCCGGGTAACCGACAAAAGAAAGTTTTAAACCGGAGATGTTTTTATTCCGGTCCTTGCATAAGCAAAATCTCTTCGTTTGGAAAAGCGTCCATGCTGTATGACGGTCTCCATAGAATATTTCGCTGGTTGCACAGTTTTTTCCTTGAAAACATCGTCAGATGGCTCATTTTTGGTCTGCTCGTGGGTATTTTGGCCGGTCTGGCATCTTCGGCCTTTTATTATCTGCTCCAGCTTGCCCGACATTACACTTTTAATGTTCTTTCCGGTTACGCCGTTCCCGCTCCCGCCGGTGAATCTCTCTTTGAAGCTGCAGCCAATCCTGTCTTTCGCCCTTTGATTTTTTTCTTTCTTCCCGCAATTGGAGGATTGATCAGCGGATGGATTGTTTACCGCTTTGCTCCTGAAACAGAAGGTCACGGAACGGATGCCATGATTGACGCTTTTCATAACCGGAAAGGTCATATTCGAACAAGAGTTCCGTTCGTAAAAGGTTTGGCTTCTCTCGTCACTCTGGCCACGGGCGGCAGCGCCGGGCGGGAGGGACCGATTGCCCAAATCGGCGCAGGCATCGGCTCAACCGTCGGACGTTTTCTGAAATTGACAGACAAAGAACGCCGCATTCTATTGCTTGCCGGCTGCAGCGGCGGGCTTGCCGCAATATTCCGCGCGCCGCTGGGCAGCGCCCTTACCGCCATCGAAATTCTGTACCGTGAGGATATGGAAACGGAAGCGCTCATTCCCACTGTGGTCAGCGCAATTACCGCGTATATCATTTTCACCAATTTTTTCGGAAATCATCCGATTTTCTTTTTTCCCGAATACACCTTCAGCGACCCGCGCGAATTGTTTTTTTATGTTTTGCTGGGACTCACCTGCATACCGGCAGGGATCGGGTTTATCAAAATATTCTACGCCGTAAAAGAAAGGGGGTTTGATCCCCTGAAGATTCCCCGCTATCTCAAGCCGGCTCTGGGAGGATTGGCCGTCGGCTTCATCGGCTTGATCTATCCGCAGATTTACGGAGACGGCTGGGGATGGATTCAGCTGGCCATTATGGGAAAACTCAGTATCGGCCTCATGCTGGCCATTGCCCTGGCCAAGATGATCGCAACCAGCTTCACCATTTCCTCGGGCGGTTCCGGCGGCGTTTTCGGACCGACGCTCTTCATTGGAGGAATGATCGGAGGAGGCGTCGGATTTTCAGCGCATTCCTTCTTTCCCGCCATTGTCACGCATCCCGAAGCCTATGTCGTTGTCGGCATGGCCTCCTACTTTGCCGGCGTCGCGAATGCACCCATCGGAACCTTGCTGATGTGTTCGGAAATGACTCGGGGATATGGTCTGATCGCCCCGCTGATGCTGGTGTCCATTATCGCGATTCTGTTCACCCGCAAGCACTCCATTTACAGAAAGCAGGTGCAAAGCAAACTGCAATCCCCCGCACATCTTGCCGATTTTACCATCAATATCTTCGCAGAAGCCAAGGTCAGCGACTATTTCAAACCTGAAGATCTGCCCCCCATCCAAAAAATGACCACTTACGGAGAATTGAAAAAAATCTTTTCGAAATCGAATGCCGAATGCTTCCCGGTTTATAACAACGAGGGCGATTTAATCGGTTCCGTCAATTGGGATCACGCCCGCTCGATTGTTTTTGAAGAAGGCCTTGAAGAACTGATTATCGCACAGGATCTGATGGCCCCCTTGAAAACCGTAACTCCTGAAGACAATTTCTATGACGCTTTGATGAAATTTCTGGAAACGAATTTTGAAGAATTGCTGGTCGTCGAAAGCGAGAATCCAAATCATGTATTGGGGGTTTTGCGTCATGATGATCTGATCACCGCGTATTCGACGGAACTCAACAGAAGAAAAACGTCAGGTTAATCCGGCAACATCCGGAGCTTCTAAAAGAGCAATGGCCATCCTATCAATATCTTGCACCGGAAATGCAGGTTTTTTGCAGTCCGTCTGCCTTTCCCCGTTTGTCATTGACACGCAATGGCATTTCTCTTATGATGACCCGCAAAAAGGATAGGCTGATGCGGAAAAAATGGTTTTTCAGGAGAATTGCACTTTTTGTGTGTCTTGCAGCCCTGGCCGCCGGATGCCGGCCGGAAAGAAATCCCCTCCCGGTTGTACAGGGAACCAATATTCAAATTGACGCAGGAAGCCACCACATTGAAGGAACCCTTGAAACCTTTGAGAAACATCATTTCCTCTTGAAAGACGAAGGCAAGTCCATCGGCGTTTTCTCGGGAGATGCATTTGTCACCATGATTCCTCTCCAAACAGCGCAAGAGCTACGCGCTCGCTACGGCGATTTCTTCTCCTGCAATAACCCGGGCGCCGCCCAGGCCATGCACGCCGCCCAGGCCGCCATCCTGGTGGCCGATTCCCGCGAAGCGCAGCAATCCATCGCCAAAGCAATGGCTCAAGTCAGAAAAGGACGGGTTCCCGCGATCAGTTTCAGCGGCGGTCCCCTGCAAATCCACCGTCAAACCTATAGGGGAATATCCGTCAGCAATGACACGGGAATTCCCATCTATTACACCAGGCAATTTCAAATCATTGATCCGGATTTTTCACACTCAAAATAATCAAGGAGAGCCGCCATGAAAACAAAAGCCATCTTGATAATCTTCTTTTTTCTGTTCTTGATTTACAATGGACCGGCCCCGGCCGCAAGTCCTTGCCGGATTGAATCGTTCAGTCCTCAAGGGACCGTCAAAACGATCCGGCAAGTCAGCGTGCGTTTTTCCAAACCAATGATTCCCTTTGGCGATCCTAATCGCTTGATGGAACCTTTTACCATCCAGTGTCCCGCTGCGGGCAAAAGCCGATGGGCGGACGACAGAAACTGGGTTTATGATTTCCATGCCGATCTTCCGGCGGGCCTTTCCTGCCGGTTTACCCTGAAGCCGGAAGTAAAAAGTCTCGCGGGAGAAGCCATGGAGGGACAAACCCATTTTGACTTTTCCACGGGTGGACCGGCCATCATTCGGATTGAACCTTATGAAAGCTCCCTGATTGATGAAGAACAGATTTTCATTCTGACCTTGGATACCCAGCCGGATAGAAAATCCATTTTGGAAAATGCAACCTTTTTTGTCGAAGGCATCGCCAGTGCCGTCGGCGTCCGACTGATCGAAGGAAAAATCCGCGAGAACATTCTGGAATCCAGAGGATATTTGAGAAAAAAAGAAACTCCCGCGGTTAAGCCGGATCTTCCAATCATTTTGCTCCAAAGCAAACAGCGTTTTCCCAATTCTGCCGGTATCCGGTTGGTCTGGGGCAAAGGCATAAAATCTCAAACCGGAATCGCCACGGTCCAGGAACAAATCTACAACTTTAAAACGCGGCCGGAATTCAGCGCCGGATTTACCTGTTCGCGGGAAAATCCACAGTCGGATTGCATTCCCCTTTTGCCGATGACGGTTCATTTCACGGCTTCGGTTTCCCGCAAACAGGCGCAAAAGATTGTCCTGAAACTGATGGAAACCCCAATATCGTCTGAACAGGCAAAGCCCTCGAAAAATCTGCCTCCCCATTCGGGCAAAAAGATTTGGATGGCTTCTCTGGATAAGGACGAAAATGATGTTGATTCCATCGTGTTTAACGGACCTTTCCCCGAAAAAACCGTTTTCTCCGTGGAATTGCCGCCGGACCTCAAAGATGAGGCTGGACGCAAACTGGTAAACGCAAAACAATATCCGCTGACCGTGCGCACCGGGGAATACCCTCCACTGGCCAAGTTTTCCGGTCGTTTCGGCATTCTCGAATCCGGGGAAGGCGCCCTGCTGCCCGTCACCGTCCGCAATTTGGAGTCCTCTCTGAATCTGTTTTTACTGGGTATGCAGGCAAAAGAGGGGAAAAACCAGACCGGACAAATCACGGGAAAAATTGCCGGCATTTCATCAGAACGCGGCGCGGGAATCCAGACCTGGCTGCGCAAGATTGCCACCGTATCCAGAACCAAATCGTTGTTCACCACCGGCACACCGACCAAGCGTTTTTCTCTGCCCAAAGCCAACGGTGCGAAAGCATTTGAAGTGCTTGGCATTCCGCTTGACGGCCCCGGTTTTTACCTTTTGGAACTGGAAAGTCGGGTGCTGGGCAGATCGCTCTTGAATGAGAATAAACCCATGTATGTTCAAACCGCGGCGCTTGTGACCAATCTTGCCGCCCATTTCAAAAAAGGAAGAGAGTCCTCTTTGGTTTGGGTGACCACTCTGGACAAGGCAAAGCCCGTCCCTGGAGCAACGGTTACCATTCGAAACTGTCAGGATAAGATTCTGTGGAAGGGCAAAACGGATGCATCCGGTATCGCCTTGATTTCACAGAAACTTCCGGGAGACAGCGAGCTTCCCTACTGTTCTTTCAAGGAAGACGAAGATCACAGCTACCGTTACGACGAAAGTTTCCAGCTTGCCGGATTGCAGGGAGGAATGTTTGTAACGGCGCAGGATGGCGACGACATGACTTTTGTTCATTCCAGCTGGGATCAGGGCATCGAACCCTGGCGTTTTCAAATCCTCGAAGAATCCTCTCAAGCGCCCGTTATCGCCCATACCATTTTTGACCGGACGCTGTTGCGGGCGGGTGACACGGTCCATATGAAGCATATTCTCCGGCAGCATGGCCCTTCCGGTTTTCGCTTTGTCCCCAAAAGCAAGTGGCCCGCCAAAGCCGAGATCATCCACACCGGCAGCGGACAAAAATATGAGTTTGCCCTGAAATGGGATCATAAAGGAATCGCCGAAAGCTCCTGGAGCATTCCCAAAGAAGCCAGACTGGGCCGCTACGACATTTACCTTCACGATCATCCCTCCGGCGGTTTTCGCGTGGAAGAGTTCCGCATTCCCCTGATGCGTGGCGTCATTCAGTCTGCTGCTTCGCCTCTGATCCAGGCACGTGAGGCAACTTTGGATCTGGGCGTAACCTATCTGGCAGGCGGTGGCGCCGCTCATCTTCCGGTGAAGCTGCGCAGTGAGGTGCGTCCCCGCGCCATCACATCTTTTGAGGGTTATGAAGATTTTCTTTTCGCCAACGGCGAGATTCGGGAAGGAATCAAAAGACGCGGTGAATACACGGAAGATGAAGAAAATGATCCTCTGCAAACGGTAAAGCTGACCCTGCAAAACCTGGTTCTGGAGAAAACCGGATCGTTAAGCACGGTCATCCGTTCTCTGCCGCAAAGCGATATTCCAAGGGATTTGGCAACAGAGATGGAATTTATGGATCCCAACGGAGAAATCTCCACCGTGGCGGCCCGAATTCCCCTGTGGCCTTCGCAATACCTGATTGGTATTAAACCGGATTCCTGGGCCTCTTCCAAAGAGAATCTCAAATTTCAGGTGGCCGTGGTGGACATTTCCGGCGCACCGGCGCCCGGAGTAAAGGTTCATGTGAACTTTCTGGAGCGAAAATACTACTCGCACCGGAAAAGGCTTGTCGGCGGATTCTATGCTTACGAGCATACGACGGAAACGAAAAATGCAGGCAGCATCTGCGAAGGACAAACCGGTCCAAACGGACTGCTTTCTTGCGAGGCCAAAAGCCCGATATCGGGAAACGGAATCTTACAGGCTTCTTGTGAAGATGGACAAGGCAGAAGAACCGTCGCCAACCGGGATATCTGGGTGGCGGAGAAGGAAGACTGGTGGTTCGATGTGGGAGACTCCGATCGGATGGATATTCTTGGGGAAAAGAAACGATATGAACCGGGAGAAACCGCCGTTTTTCAGGTACGGATGCCGTTTCGCGAAGCCACGGCATTGATCAGCGTGGAGCGGGAAGGAATTCTGGATGCCTGGGTCACCAACGTTTCCGGTAAAAATCCGGTGATTGAAGTGCCGGTGAAAAACACTTACGCACCCAATGCCTACGTTTCTGCATTGGTCGTGCGCGGGAGAGCGGCTCAGATCAAGCCGACCAGCATGGTTGATTTGGGAAAACCGGCTTATAAACTGGGGATTGCCGAAATGCTCACCGGCTGGAAGCATCACGAATTGAAGCTTACGGTTTCAACGGACGCAAAAGTCTACAAAGTCCGCGAAAAAGTGAAGATCAAAATCCAAGCCAAAACGGCAGACGGCCAGACGCCGCCCGCGGGAGCGGAAATTGCTGTGGCGGCAGTCGATGAAGGGCTTCTGGAATTGATGCCCAACCGCAGTTGGGATCTTCTCCTCGCCATGATGGGAAAGCGGGGTTCCAGTGTGAAAACGTCAACCGCTCAAACACAGGTTGTAGGCAAACGTCACTTTGGACTCAAAGCGCTTCCACAGGGTGGCGGAGGAGGATTGAGCGCCGGCCATGCACCGACGCGAAATCTGTTTGATCCGCTGCTGCTGTGGATGGGCCGTGTTCAGCTGGATGCTCAGGGAGAAGCGACCATTGAGGCAAAGTTGAATGATTCGCTGACGAGCTTCCGCATTGTCGCCGTGGCCACAGCAGGCGCCGGCTTTTTTGGAACGGGATCCACCAGCGTTCGCTCCACCCAGGATTTGATGATTTTATCGGGTCTGCCGCCTTTGGTCCGCGAGGGAGATACCTTCTTTGCACCGTTCACTGTCCGCAATTCCACCTCCGGGGCCATGGATCTTCAAATGACCGCGGACGTTCCGGGACTTTCCGTAAAACCGAAACCTTTCAATCTTTCTCTGGCCCCAGGTGAGGCTAAGGAAACCGGCTGGACCATCATTGCGCCGGAGGGACGCGAATCGCTTTTATGGACCGTCAGCGTGAAAAATATGCAAAACGGCCTGACCGACCGCATCAAAATCACCCAGAAAGTATCTCCGGTCACACCGGTCAGAACGTATATGGCAACCATCACCCAACTGGATAAGCCTTTTTCTCTGACCGTGGAGAGTCCCCCCGAGGCCTTGCCCGGACGCGGTGGCGTAAAAACATCTTTAAAATCAAAGCTCTCCGATGGACTCGACGGTGTTCGGGACTACATGAAAAACTATTCCTATACGTGCATGGAGCAGCAAGTTTCCAGGTCCGTCGCGTTACGGGACGAAAAACTTTGGAAAGACAACATGTCCAAACTTCCCGCGCATCTGGATGCAACCGGCCTCGTGCGTTTTTTTCCGCTTCATTTTCTTTGCGGCTGTCCGACACTGACCTCCTACATTCTGGCCATCGCCGACGAAGCCGGATGGTCCATTCCGGAAGACACGAAAGAGAAAATGCAAAATGGCCTGATCCATTTCATCGAAGGAAAGAACACTTGCCAGTCCTCTTTTTCCACCGCCGATTCCAGTCTCAGGAAATTATCGGCCATCGAGGCTCTCTCCCGTTACGGAAAAGCTTCCGCCTCCATGCTGGGCTCCATTCAGATGGACCCCAATCTATGGCCGACTTCCGCCGTTATCGACTGGCGAAATATTCTGCGCAATGTGCGAGACATTCCTGACACGGCAACTCGCATCAAGGAAGCAGAGCAGATTTTACGTTCGCGAATCAATTTTCAGGGCACCACCATGGGTTTTTCCTCGCAAAAATTTGATGGTTTATGGTGGCTGATGACCTCGGTGGACACGAATGCCGTCCGCGCCCTTCTCACCTTGAGAAACGAAACATCCTGGAAGGAAGATATGCCAAGACTTGCACTAGGCGCCCTGGCCAGGCAGAAAAGAGGCCATTGGGACTTGACAACGGCCAACGCCTGGGGCTTGCTGGCAATGGAAAAATTCTCAAAAACCTTCGAATCCTTTCCCGTAACCGGACAAACCTTGTCCACAGTACAGCAGCAATCGAAAACGCTGAACTGGAAGGATCATCCAAAAGGCAAATCCGAGCTATTTGCCTGGCCCCGGCAACCATCACTCATGCGCGTATCTCATGCGGGCGGAGGAAAACCCTGGCTGACGGTTTCCAGTCTGGCGGCAATTCCGATAAAAAAACCTTTCTCCAGCGGTTATCAAATTACCAAAACGCTGATTCCGGTATCGCAGAAAAAGCCGAAATGCTGGACAAAAGGCGACATTGTACGTGTACGCCTCGATCTGGAGGCTCAATCCGACCAAACCTGGGTGGTTGTCCAGGATCCTGTGCCGGCCGGTTCGACCATCCTGGGGGGAGGGCTCGGACGGGATTCCCGGATGTTGACAGACGGAGAGAAGAAAGAAGGAGATGTCTGGCCAGCATTTGAGGAGCGGTCCTTTGAGGCGTTTCGCGCGTACTATGAATATGTCCCCAAAGGCAAATGGCGCGCAGAATACACGATCCGTCTTAACGGGCAGGGCATTTTCCGTCTTCCCGCAACTCGGGTCGAGGCCATGTATTTTCCGGAAATGCTGGGAGAAATCCCCAATAAGACGATGAAGGTGGAGCCTTGAGGCACTTCATGAAAGGAAAAAGGGCATGAGGCCCATATTGCAATATATTCTGGCAGGGATCCTGATGATCAGTCTTGGGGCCGATTCCGCCTTGGCTCTGCCCTCTTTTGAGGAATTGCAGGGACAATATCGAAAATCGGATTCCCTCCTTCTGGACCGCCACGGCGCCATTTTACATGAGCTTCGAACGGATCAAAAAGGACGAAGGCTGGAATGGACCAAGCTGGATGAAATTTCTCCAGCTCTGAAACAAGCCGTGCTATGTTCCGAGGACAAGAGGTTTTTTGATCATGCGGGAGTGGATTACGTTGCCCTGGGCAAGGCGGCGCTGGACTTTTTCAAAGGTTCCGGACGGAGGGGAGCGAGCACCATCACCATGCAACTGGCCTCATTTCTGGACAGGGAGATCGCTGCGCGAAAAAAACAACGTTCATTGCAGCAAAAGGCAAAACAGATTCTTCTGGCACGCGAAATGGAAAAATCCTGGTCAAAAAACGAGATTCTGGAAGCCTATCTGAATCTGGTCAGTTTTCGTGGCGAATACACAGGCATTGCCGCCGCCGCCCGCGGCCTTTTTGGAAAACATCCTCATGGTCTGGATCAGGCCGAATCCCTGATCCTTGCCTGCCTCATTCGCGCTCCCAACACGAACGCCGTCATCCTGGAATCCAGAGTAAAAAACCTGAATTCGCGCATTTCTTGGAAAACGCCGGATGCCAGGATTCATGAAAAAATTCATGATCTTTCCCTGGGAATGGACCGCGTGCGGCCGCTGGTCGCCCTGGCGCCGCACACGGCAAGGTTGCTTTTAAAAAACGCTCCTCCGGGGACACAACTGCATTCAACGCTTGACGCCCGCCTGCAAAGATTTGCGGCTTCGCAGTTAGCTCTCCATGTCCATGATTTGAGCGGTCAGTGTGTCCAGCAGGGCGCTCTTCTGGTACTTGAAAACCATACCGGCGACGTTTTGGCCTATGTCAGTTACAGTGCGGATCCGTCGGCCGGATCCTATGTGGACGGTGTTCAAGCCCTCCGGCAAACCGGTTCGACGCTCAAGCCTTTTCTTTACGCCCAAGCGCTGGAACGACGCATTCTGACGGCTGCATCCCTGTTGGATGACTCTCCCTTGGATATTCCCATTACCGGCGGCATCTACCAGCCGGGAAATTACGACGCAAATTTTCACGGTCCGGTCAGCGTCCGCGTTGCGCTGGCCTCCTCTCTGAATGTGCCGGCTGTGCGGACCCTGATGCTGGTCGGCGCGGATTCTTTCCTCAACACGCTGAAACAGGTCATCCCGGGACCTCTTGAGGCCTCTGGAGACTATTACGGCTTTTCCCTTGCCCTGGGGTCAGCCGACATCAGTTTGTGGGATTTGACCAACGCCTATCGTGCACTGGCCAATGGCGGCATTTGGAGCCGGGCACGCCTGACACATGACAACCAAAATCCGTCAGCCGCCCGGCGGCGAGTCTATTCCGCGGAAACGGCTTTTATTGTATCGGATATTCTGGCGGACCGCGACGCACGCAGCAAAACCTTCGGTCTGGAAAATCCACTGGCAATGCGCTTCTGGAGCGCCGTTAAAACAGGCACCAGCAAAGATATGCGTGACAACTGGTGCATCGGGTATTCGAACCGCTACACCGTGGGCGTTTGGGTGGGAAACTTTTCCGGCCAATCGATGTGGAACGTCAGCGGCATATCCGGCGCCGCACCGGTCTGGAACGCCGTCATGGACTATTTACATACCCAGGAATCTAGTTTTCGCCCCAAACCACCGGGAAGTCTCGTTCGGACGCCATCCATCGAAGGAGAAAAGGACGTTGAATGGTTTATCAAAGGGACGGAACCGGAGCCGCATTCTTCGGTCTCTTCCCCGGAAATCGTCCGCATTGTCTATCCTCCTTCCGGAACCATCGTCGCTTTAGATCCGGATATTCCCGGACACTTGCAAAAAATCAGTTTTGTCGCAAAAACCGGAAAAGAACGACATCCACGATGGTCGTTGAACAAAAAGGTTTTACCGGATCAGGGCAAAACCATTCTCTGGACACCGGAACCCGGCCTGCATGTCCTTTCCGTTGCCGACGAACATGACCAAATGCTTGACACGGTGCAATTTGAAGTAAAGTAATCCGGCAAAGCGGATAAATTTCAGAAGGCATTCACAGGTGTTCCCATAATATTTTCAAACCGATGACGATTAACACCAGTCCGCCCAGAATTTCAATTTTTCTGCCGAAGATACGCGCCAGCACGTTGCCGAAAACCATTCCGACAGCGGTCATGAAAAAACATACGACACCGATAATCACCGCAGGCATCAAAATCTCGGTTTTTAAGAGAGAAAAACTGAATCCCACGGCCAGGGCGTCAATGCTGGTGGCTATGGACAGCAGAAACAGCGGCCAGCCTCGCGTTTGATCCGATTTTGCCTGATCGCTTTCTTCTTTCCATCCTTCCCAGATCATTTTGCATCCAACGAATGCCAGAAGACCAAAAGCAATCCAGTGGTCAAACGTCTCGATTTTTTCGACCAGTTTTACACCTGCCAACCAACCGATCAGCGGCATCAAAAATTGGAAAAAGCCGAAAGCCAGCGAAATCCGCAAAACCGGCATCCACGATTTTTTTACATTCGCCGCACCGATGCTCATGGCCACAGAAAAGGCATCCACGCCCAGGCCAACCGCTAAAAAACTAATCGTTAAATAACTCATGGATTTTAAATATTTTTCTTGTTTAAAGTTTCATAAATCTTTTCTGCCAGGTCCTTGCCGATCCCCGACACCTTCTGTAAATCTTCCCGTGATGCTCTTGCCACCTGTCGGACGGAACCGAAATGGGTTAACAGCAGATTCCTCCTTGACGGGCCAATATCGGGAATCGCATCCAGAATGGATCTGAAGTCATTTTTTTGTTTCAGGCGGCGGTGATAGCTTATCGCAAAGCGATGAGCCTCATCGCGCACTCTCTGTAAAAGCAACAGGGCATCCGGCCATTTTGAAAGACGGACAGCATCTTTTCGGCGCGGCAGATACACACGATCTTCATCCCTGGATGCCTGGTTTGGGCGCAAAATACCGGCAGCGGGTAACGTCCGTTCTTCTTTGGCCAATCCGATGACGTCCAGGTTCACCCCTTTCTCGTTGAAAACCGTAAGAGCGATATGGAGCTGTCCTTTCCCCCCATCAACCACCACCAAATCCGGCAGAGGATCATCTCCTGCAAAACGCCGGTTCAGCATTTCCTTCATCATCCCGTAATCATCCGGCTCATTCCCCGTTTTGATGCGAAAACGGCGGTAAGCGGATTTTTCAGGCTGGCCATCCTGAAAAACCACCATCGCACCGACCGCATGCTTGCCGCTGATATTGGAAATATCGTAGCACTCTATTCGTCGGGGCAGTTTTGCCAAAGACAGCTTTTCCTGAAGGATCCGCATGGCTTCATTGTGTTTTTCCTCTTTCTTCCGGTTCAATACAAGCATCTCCCGTGCATTGGCGCAGGCCATGTCCAACAGCGCTTTTTTGGGGCCGCGTCTGGGAATCGTAAACAACACCCGGGCTTTCTTGATTCCGTCAAGCCATTCGGCGATGACATCCGCATCCGGCAGATCACAGGGCAGAATAATCTCTTCCGGCACAGCAACCCCGTCATAATATTGTTGCAACGCCGCGGAAAGAATCTCTCCATCAGACATCCTGGTCTTCAGGGGAGCAAACGATTTACTGCCCAGCAGCTTTCCACCCCGCACAAATAAAATGCAGAGCTGACGGATATCCCGATCCGCAAAAATCCCCAGAATATCCTGGTCCTGACTTCCTCCTCCATCCACATTTTGCTTTTCCAGTGCATGCGCAAGCAATCCGAGGCGATCGCGCAGACAAGCTGCCTCTTCATAACGCAAGGCCTGCGAAGCCTCTTCCATCTGCTTTTTGAGCTCGTCCATCAACTCGCGCCTTCGGCCCTGCAGAAAAGACACAGCGCCTTCGACCAGTTTTCGATAGGCTGATTCATCAATCCATCCCCGACAAGGGGCAAGGCATCGGCCAATCTGATGTTCCAGGCATGGCCGGGACCTGAACTGAACCTCCCGGTTGCGACAGGTACGCAGGGGAAAGACCTGCTGCACAAAACGCAACGTTTCCTTGGCGGCCGCTCCTGAAGGATATGGACCGAAGTACAGCGCTGCATCATTTGATTTTTTGCGCACCAGATGAAGACGAGGATATTTTTCCGACGGATCCAGCGACAAATGATAATAGGTTTTATCATCCCGCAAAATCACATTATAGCGCGGACGGTGTTTTTTAATGAGATTGTTTTCCAGAATCAGCGCTTCTTTTTCCGTCCGGGTGGTGATGAACTGCACATCATGAGCACGTGCCAGAAGAAAAGGCGCCATCGGCCGCGTATCCTTGCCGGAAAGATAGGATGCCATGCGGCTCTTCAGAGAATTGGCCTTGCCGACGTAGATGACGGTTCCCTGGCGGTCAAGCATGATATAGACACCGGGACAGCCCGGAGCCAAGCTGATTTTTTCTCTGAAAACGCCATATTCTTCCATCGCTGAACTTTACCCGATCCCTGGCTTCTGAAGCGCAGCCGTGCCCTTTCCCCGAAAAATCTCCCGGATTTTTTTCAGCACGTCCACATGATTTGTGAAGATTCCGTTAACCCCCACATCCAGAAGTCGTCGCATATTTTTTTCGTCATTGACGGTATAGACATTCACCGGAATGTCCTGTTGCCGCAAATCGGCAAGCCATTTTTTATTCAATTGACGAAGAGAACAATTGAAAGCATTCGCACTCAGACCGGAAACCATTTCCGACGGCAATTTCGCCCCATAGTATTTTCGGTCATACAGAACAGCAATGGGCATTTTGGTGTCAATCTGCCGGATATGCCTAAGAGCAAGAGGGCTGAAGCTTGAAAAGACCACATGTCCGCTGATGCCGGTTTTTTCCACAAGTTCCAGACATTTTTCTTCAATGCCGCCTTCAAGGGGATTCCGAACCGCGGAATCCTTGATCTCGATATTGACGGCGATACGGTTTTTGCAGGCACGAAGCACTTCCTCCAGTGTAGGAATTTTCTCACCCTGAAAAAAACCGTCAAACCAACTGCCGGCATCAAGCTTTTTCAAATCTGACAGAGAATAATCGGCAATTTTCCCCCGGCCATTGGTGCATCGGTTCAATGTTTCATCATGAAAAACAATCACCTCGCCATCCGCAGTCATTTGAACATCCAGCTCCACCATATCGGCCCCCATGTTTATCGCGCCCTCAAAGGAAATCATGGTGTTCTCGGGATAATAAGCTGAAGCGCCGCGGTGCGCAATGATCGCAAGGTCACCGGAATGACGATATTGAAGAAGATGGCAGGGTTGGTATATCATGACATGGATTTTCCTTTGCCTTGCATGGCCATAGCGATCCGTTTTTTAACATATTCGCGGTCGCAGGTCTTCTACTATTTATTCAGAAGCGCGCTGGGAGCTTCCACCATTTTTCATATTTACAAAACGGCACAAAAGAGATAACAAGATCCAAAATGACAATTCCCTGAGGAGATGACCATGAAGGTGCTCGGCATTTTAGGAAGTCCGCGCGTGGGCGGCAACAGCGATATTCTTTTGAGCCAGGCTCTGGCCGGCGCCAAAGAAGCCGGTGCGGATGTTGAAAAGATCATTATCGACCGAAAATCCATCGCCGGTTGCAAAGACTGTAAAAAATGTAACAAAACAGGTATTTGCGCCATCAATGATGATATGGCCGATCTGAGAAAGCGTATTCTGGATGCATATGCCGTTATCCACAGCACTCCGGTTTATTTCTGGTCCATGACGTCTCAAATGAAAGCCTACCTCGACAGGTGGTGCGCTTTTTTCGATGCGGAATGGAAATGGCAAAAAATATATTATCCCAAAATGCGGGCCAAACGCATCGGGCTGATTACCGTCTGTGGCGACCCGAATGTTCACACAGCCGATCCGATTGTCCACAGCTTTCAATCAACAGCCAATATGACCAAGATGACCTGGCTGGGCGCAGTTCTGGCGTCCGCCAACGATAAAGGAGAGATTGCCAAGAACGATACCGCTCTGCGGGAAGCCTTCGAGCTTGGGAAAAAAGCGGCAACACCGTAGGATCAGGTGGAACCCCTCAAAATTGAGGCGTATTTTACGTTGTCCAGAGTCATAAAGACCTGATTCAGCAGAAAGGACCTCTAACCGTGCAACATCAACCTCGCATTCTGATTGTCGATGACAGCGCCATCATTCGAAAGGCACTGGCCAATCAGATGAAAATTTTCGGAGCCCGGACCACTGAGGCCGAAGACGGGGAAAAGGCATGGAAGACGGCGCTGCATAACGATTTTGATCTGATCATCACCGATGTGGAAATGCCCGAATTAGACGGCTTTGGCTTGTGCCGACGGCTGAAGAACCATGCCCGGACAAGGGGCATCCCCGTGATTATTCTCAGTTCTTTGGATACGGACAAGGACATTGAAATGGGATTCAATGTAGGCGCCGCCGCTTACGTTTCCAAGGCGGAAGCTCACCTTCAGTTAAACGCAACCATTGAAAAGGTTCTGAAACAATCCCGCTTTTCCCGCAGCCGCTCGATCTTGGTAGTGGATGATTCCTCAACCATACGCGGTCTGGTATCTGCCGCTCTGGAAAAAGCCGGGTTTCAGGTGGTCAAGGCTGAAAATGGAAAAATTGCATTTGACCTCCTTCGCGCGAAGCATCCCGATCTCATTATCAGCGACATCAACATGCCCGAAATGGATGGCATCGAGTTGTGCAAGAAAACGCATGCCGATCCGGATCTGGCCGTCATTCCCTTTGTCGTCATGAGCGCCAACAGCGACAGAGCCGTTATGCGCCGCATGCTGTCCTGGGGAGCTTCCGGCTATCTGGTCAAACCTTTCAATCTTGACCAGATTGTCATCACGGTGGAAAGGCTGCTCTCAGATCAGTTTTTGATTTTGCTGAAAGAAAAGGAGCGCCTGGACACGGAACAAAAAATCATGCTGGCAGGCATCACCAGCCTCATCGCAGCCCTGGAAGCCCGCGATTCCTATACACGAGGACATTCGGAGGCAGTTGCCATGATCTCCGTCCAAATTGCACAGCAAATGAATATCAATACCGAAGCCATCGACGCTCTCCGTATCGCCGGCAAACTTCATGACATCGGCAAAATCGGTGTCCCGGACAGCATTCTGCTGAAACCTGACCGGTTGAATAAGAATGAATACACTATCTTGCAAAAACACCCGGTCATCGGTTCATCCATTCTGGGCACCATTCCCAGTATCCAGCAACTCATTCCCGTAATTCTTCAACACCATGAACGCTTTGATGGCAAGGGGTATCCCAGCGGACTCAAAGGTGAAGAAATCATGCTGTGGGCCAGAATCGCGGCTGTGGCGGATACGTATCATGCCCTGACCAGCGATCGTCCTTACCGCAAAGGCATCAGCCCTGATGAGGCAATGTGCATCATTGATGACGTGAGGGGCACTCAACTCTGCCCGGTATGTGTGGATGCCTTTCTGAATCTGTCTTCCTTTGAACTCCGTTTGTGCTCGTTTT
>DAOLNX010000065.1:0-19202 GCA_035416785.1 Smithellaceae bacterium
AGTTTCTTTGTCGCCCTCCGAACGGACTAGAGATCAGTTCTATAGAAGCAAATAATAAAAAAGGGGGGCAGATGAGTCTGCCCCCCTTTTTTATGGACAAAAATCCTTTATCGTTTTAAAGCATCCACATGAAACTTTTTGATTATACCGGTGCTATTCATTTGCATTCTTCTTTTTCATTTGACGGCCATGCGCCAATGAAAAAAATTCTATCCGCAGCCGAAAAAAACGGTATCCATTTTTTAATGTTGACCGACCACGATCATTTGCGCGCGCGAGAAGAAGGCTGGGAGGGTTGGCAGGGAAAAACGCTGGTTATTGTTGGAGAAGAAATAGCGCCCCGTTTTAATCACTACCTAGCCTTCAATATTAAAGAGCCGGTCCTTCCCGCTAACGATCCAGAAGGAAACCATCCACAGAAATACATTGACGATGTCAACAAACAGGGTGGTTTCGGATTTATCGCTCATCCCGACCATGAAGGAACCAAATTGTTTCACGTGAAACATTACTGCTGGAATGACTGGAAAGTCAGTGGTTACGCGGGTATCAGTGTTTGGGACTTTATGACGGACTGGCAAAAAAGAATGTCCGGATGCCTCAATGGACTGCTAGGATTTCTTTTTCCTGCTTTTTTTCTAAAAGGACCCCGTCGAATTACATTGGAGCGATGGGATGCCTTGAATCAGATTTCCAAGACGGTCGGCATTGGAGAACTTGACAATCATGCGACAGTGAAAAAAATATGGGGAATTCCTCTCATCGCTTTTCCTTTCTCTCTCGCTTTCCGATTTATTCGCACTCATGTTTTGACCCAGAAGAGCTTCAGTGGCGACGACACACATGACACTCATCTGATTTACACATCCCTCCTTCACGGACGCTGCTATTTTGCCTTGGAATACTTCCGGAAAGCCTCCGGATTTTCGTTCGCCATTCATCAGGGAAAACATGATTTTTACATGGGTGATACTCCGGCCTTTTCAGACAATATGCAATTGTCCGTCTCATTACCTGAAATAGCGTTGGTAAAAGTAGTTCTGAACGGCCGTGAATGGATATGTCAATTATCGTCTCGATTGTCCGCCCGCCTGCAAGAACCTGGCATCTATCGTGTGGAGGCTTACTTAAAATCCTTTGGGCGTTTCCGCCCTTGGCTTTTTTCCAATCCGATTTTTGTTATCTGAAGCATTCTCGTATTTACCAGACTCTTCCCGAAAACCGTTTGGACATAATCATCTGCGATTGTCAAAGGCTGCCGCAAAGATCACCTTCTAACAGTTTCTTGGCTTTTTCGACATCTTCGGGAGTGTTGATATTTGGCCCCAGCGATGGGTATTGGGTAGGGATCACCGCCATTGAATATCCATGCTCCAGAATGCGCAGCTGCTCTAGCGATTCCGTTTCCATCAACGGCGTGGGTGGTAATTCAACAAACTTCAGAAGAAAATGCTTTGTAAAGGCGTATATGCCCATATGTTCATATACCGGACATCCGGTTGATTTTCGCGGATAAGGGATCAGAGAACGGCTGAAATAGAGCGCCCTTCCGTTTTGGCCTCTGACCACTTTTACAATGTTTGGATTCGCCAGATCCTCTTCATGCCGAATAGGAATACAAACCGTTGCTGAATCTGCCTCCTTGTCTGCCAGAAAACCGTCCGCCAGCTCTCTGAGCATGCGGGGATCCAGGAGAGGCTCGTCTCCCTGAATATTGATCACATAGTCGGTTTCCACTTTTCTGGCAACTTCCGCAACCCTGCTGGAACCGTCCGGGTGATCAGCGGATGTCATAACAACGTCTGCACCAAACTTTTTCGCCGCATCATAGATTCTTTCATCATCCGTGGCAATCATCACTCGAAAAAAGACATCCGCCGCCAAGGCTCGCTCGTAAACATGCTCCAGCATGGTTTTTCCGCAGATTTCCAGAAGGGGTTTTCCGGGCAATCTTGTGGACGCATATCGCGATGGCACCACCCCTAGAATTTTTGTCTTTTTCATTTTTGATTTTTCCATTCTCTGAAGCGGGCCAGCATTTTTTGCCTGTCCAGCCATTTGATATTTTTCACAATCTCCTGCCGCATCTCCTTGCCTTCCTGTGTTTCCTGCTTATAGCTCATAAATGCAAGCTCGATATGAAGAGCTTCGGCAATTTTTTGCGAAAATACGGGCCAGATCATGCCGATATCCCCAATGACAGGAATGCTGCCTTCGTGTCTTGCAAATGCCGACATTTCCATGCGAAAGGGAATTTTTGATATTTTTGTTTTTGGAAGACCCTTGTCAATGGCTTCCTGGATCATGGCGCTCTCTTTCTGTAGATCCTGAGCTCGGCGAAGGTTTTCGTCCAAATCAAAACGGATCAGGGATTTTCCTTCCAGGCTATAAACCGGCATGCCCTGCCACCATGACCAGATTCCGTGACCTGTGTATGTTTCAAAGGGTCCGTCATGGATTTCCTGTGTCAGGGCAACTGCAGATTCAATAATCACGTCCGCGCTTCCCATCATATCGGCTATTCTGCGGGAGCGTTCAGCAATCGGAATACTGTCTCCGACGGCAAGGCCCACATGCCCGCCCCCCACCAACTGCGGAATCGTAACAATCACAGGAAGCCCTTTTTCCGCCCCTTTTCCAAGCATCGTCCGAGAATCACATCCCCATCCGGCCACAATTTCAAAAGGAAGACCGGTTTGTCGGCAGATACCCAGAATCTCCTCAGCCAGTAGCTCTGTACGCAATCCCATCGGATAGGACATATTCGCAGCCGCCTTAATGACGAGATGTCCGGCAGCGGTTTTACTTTTTTTCAGCAGATCCTCGTCCAGAAGCATTTCCCTGCGCAGTTCTTCCAGTTCTTCCTCCGAAAGAACCGTGAATTCAAAAACATTACCCCGGGGCATCCTGGTCGTCTCGAGTCCGAACTGAGAAGCGTTGCACATTTTTACCTGATCCAACGCTCCGCCCATTTCGTGGTTGATCACCGCTGAACTGGTTGTGACGCCATCAACAATGCCCTTGTCCATCAATTCGGCAATCAGCGTGGTCACACCTTCATGGAGGTTGGGACCGCTCCCGGTTACCACCGCAACTTTTCCACCATTTTTTTTTGCCTCGACCACACGCGATACTGCGTCTTCCAGTGCTTCCTTCGAGCGCACATCAAGCCCGTCGTAAAATTCCTTCAATAGTTCTTTATTGATCTTCATTTTTGTGTCCTTCCGATATGAAATCTTCTCTCTGTTTGCCAAAGCGTTTTTGTGTGCTGACGATAAGGAAAGCTGTCTTATCTGTCAAGATAATTCTGGAAATAGCACATAAAGGTCAGCACCTTAAACTTCTGTGCAAAGAATCAAATTTATTGTATGAAGCATTAAAGCGTTTATAAAAAAGGATTTCTTATGCCGGATTTTTCTTCCTATTCTTTGGCCGTTTTCTTTCAGGATCAAATGATTTTTTCTTCTTCCGACAAGGGCTTGCGTCCTTTGTGGAATTTTCTTTGCGGCTATTGCGGAAAGGATCATAACCTGGTCTTGCACGATAAAGTCATTGGGTTGGCTGCGGCTAGACTGGCGGTTTATTCCGGGATCTTTACCGAAATTCAAACCAATCTTGTCTCGTTACCTGCAAAAATCTTTCTTGAAGATAACGGTATCACGCTTCTGGCCCGCGATATAACAGACAGGATTATGAACAGGGATAGGAGTTCTGTGTGCCCCGGTGAAATCATTGCGCTTAACCATCCAAAACGGCATGATTTTTATGCAGGAATCCGCTCATTGATGGACAAAAGCCTTGAAAGGGATGAAAACAAGGAAGTTGATCTTCGGACCATGTGATGAAGTAAATCCTTGCAAGGTTCAGGCATAAACGTCCAGCTGTCCGCCGCTTGCCTCATGGGTTAACGCCTGTATCTGGCGGGCATTTTCTATCAACATATTGGCCACAGCCTGCTCGGCATTAGCGTCCATCTGGACAAGGTTGAGTCCGACTTTGTCCTGTGTCTGATATTGAGACATAGCGATTAAAGCGGCGGCGATTGCTGTTACGTCCATAACCATACCTATCCTTTGCAGGTATGGTATCGTCATCTTCTGTAAAAAACTTAAATGTCCTTGTGATTGATCTTATTCGAAGAAAATGATTTGTCCAAAATTTTCAGGATTGTGAAAATTTCGTGCTTTCAGGGGAGCCCAGGAAGCCCAGTGTGGATGAGATGTTTCATTGCCGCATTTGTAAAAATTGGCACGCCAGGTTTTTCCTTTAATTTTTCCGATTTCTCCGGCATACTTTTTCAGAAGTTTAAAAGGAACTGCAAATTCCAGCATCCAGATCAGCTGTTTCGTAATTTCCGGCTCCACTTTTTCCGGAAGGCTTGCGTATCTTTCCACATGAATTTCATCTTCTCTGTCTAGGGGAATATATCGTTTTAACCGGCCATCAATTCGGGTTGAGTCCGTGACATAGGATGCAAGCATGGCGCCGCCGCAATTAAACTCAAAATTGAAATATCCTGCGCATCTTTCCGGCTGGACAAAAAATTCCACACAGCTGTCCTTCCAGACATCATCTTGAAAATTCCTCCGGATACAACGCACATATTGATCATAAACACGAAAGATTCCATAAATCGCCCTCTCGTCGTAAAGAAGCCGGCAAAATGTTTCCGGCCGATGATCACTTCCTTCCGGCCGAAAGCAATCCACGGCCAATGTTTTTGCTTGCCTCCAGACCGCTCCATCCCAGTTCCCTTGTTTTTCCGGCTTTTTTTCAGTCGGTATGATCTTATAATATTTCATTTTTATTGAAGATTTCATTTGCAGCGCCCGCAATATTTTGTTATTTCTTCTTCCACCATGAATGAAAACATCCGATTACTATTTCAAGGTGCAAGGTGTCTTGGGGTTGATCTTGACCATAGGCAGCTTACGTTATTCGATCTGTATCAAAAAGAGCTTTTGCATTGGAACACGAAATTTAATTTGATTTCTGAAAAAACCACAGGAGAAATTATCTCCCGCCATTTTCTGGATTCTCTTACTGCCGCATATTATCTAACTTCTCGCACTGCATCGATTGTCTGCGGTCATTCTGAATCTATCTTTCCCGTACGGAACGACTCTTTTGAAAATCGTTTGTCCGACTCTGATTTTTTCGGTTTAAAAGTTCTTGATATCGGTTCCGGTGCTGGATTTCCCGGCATTCCTCTTAAAATTGCCTTTCCTTCCATACAACTTTATCTTCTGGAATCCAACCGTAAAAAAAATTCCTTTTTAAAGAATATTATTCGTCTCTTATGTTTGCAGGACGTTTTTACTTTTCATGACCGTGCAGAAAACATCGTTCGAACCCATGTTTGGCACGAAAAATTTGACATTATGGTTTCCCGCGCTTCCCTGAAATTACATGATTTACTTCCTTTGGGCATCCATTTTCTTTCGCCGGGTGGTCGTTTGGTCACCTTAAAGGGACCCTCGGTTTCTGCTGAAATCTCTCTTTCTTTCCCGCAAAACGATCATTTAAAATTTTTTAATATATTTCAATATGATATCAAACTTCCAATCTCTGGTCCGCCACGCAAAATTCTTGTGGCCTGCAAGGTAAAATAAAATAAAAAAACCTTCTAAAAAAGCCTTTTTTATGTTACCTCCTGTACGGCTTTGGGCCAAAGGATTGCTCGGAATACTGAAGTAAAATTAATGAATAAAATCATATGTATTGCAAACCAGAAAGGTGGCGTCGGCAAAACGACGACGGCCATAAACTTATCCGCTTCCCTGGCGGCTGCGGATCATAAAATTCTTCTCATTGACGCCGACTCTCAGGGCAATTCTTCCAGCGGTCTCGGACTTGAAAAGGATCGATATGAAAAGGCAAATTTTTATCATGCCATGATTGGTCAGATAAGCCTAGAATCGGTCATTTTACCAACGGCTCTTCCCAATCTTGAGGTTATTCCCTCCAGCCAGGATCTGATCGGCATGGAGGTAGAATTTGTCAATCTTGAAAATCGCGAAGTTCGTCTCCGTTCTTTATTGAAAGGTTTGAACAGAACCTATGACTTTATTATCATTGATTGCCCTCCATCTCTCGGTTTTATGACGGTGAACGCGCTGGTCGCCGCAGATTCTCTGATTGTTCCCCTACAGTGCGAATATTATGCAATGGAGGGTCTTGGATACCTGCTCAATACGGTCAAACTTGTCAAAGCGGATTTGAATCCTTCGCTTCAGCTTGGGGGTATTCTTTTGACGATGTTCGATCAGCGCAATTCTCTGGCTCACCGAGTAACGGAAGATGTTCGCAAGCATTTGGGCAACCGGGTTTATCAAACGGTTATTCCGCGTAATGTACGCCTTTCTGAATGTCCCAGCCACGGTCAGCCCATCATTTTATACGACATCAAATCTCGCGGCGCGATTGCTTATATGGATCTGGCGCAGGAAATTCTACGGGGGATAAAATAAATGGCGCAAAAAAAAGACGCGCTGGGTAAAGGACTGGGCGCGATATTTCCAGATTTGCTTGAAGATGGCGCCGGAAAAAAGGCAACCGTTTTCAGTTGCGGCATTGAAGAACTTAAACCAAATCGCTATCAGCCGAGAAAAACCTTTAACGACGAAGAACAAAAAAATCTTGTAGCCTCGGTCAGGCAAAGCGGTATTATTCAACCATTAATTGTTCGAAAGGCGGACGAAGGCTATGAAATAATTGCCGGAGAAAGACGCTGGCGCGCTGCTCAGGCAGCCGGTTTAAAAGATGTTCCCATTGTTGTGCGCCAGGCCACCGATCGGGAAGCCGCAGAGTTGTCTCTGATTGAAAACATCCAGCGGGAAGAGCTTAATCCTCTGGAAGAGGCGCAAGCTTATATAACTCTGATGGAAATATTCAAATTGTCCCAGGAAGATATATCTCTTCAGGTCGGTAAAGATCGTTCCACGATTGCCAATACCGTCAGGCTTTTAAAGCTTCCGGAAAAGGCAAAAACCGCTTTGATTGAAAAAAAGATTTCTCAGGGACACGCGCGTTGCCTTCTTTCTCTTTCCTCTTTGGATATTCAATCTTCGGCGCTCGATTCCATATTGAAACGCGAATTGAATGTTCGGGACACTGAAAAGCTCATCGCTCGATTAAAGAAACAACCAACGGAGAAAAAGGCTGTCGCCAAAGATAAGTACATGGCGGAATTGGAAAGATCTCTAACGGAAAAATTTCTTTCGAAAGTTCAAATTCGGGGTTCGGAAAAAAAAGGGGCTATTGAAATTTCCTATAAGTCACTTGACGAGTTAAACCGTCTGACACGCTACCTTTTGGACGGCTTACAATAACAATTGCTTTTTTCAGATGTCCACTTTTGTGGACATCCTGTGGATAAAAGGTTCATCATGGAATCGTTCTGGGATAAAGCCACGAAAATTATTCAGGATAAAATTTCTAAACATAATTATGACACCTGGATAAAACCTATAAAAATCGCGGCGATGGAAGATAAATGCGTTCATTTGTCTGTGCCCAACAAGTTTTTTAAAGACTGGCTCATGGACAATTATTTATCCCTCATTAAAAACACGCTTCACGGCGTTATCGGCATGAGTGTGGATATTCATTTTGTTTTAAACAAGGACAAAGAAAAAAAAACGGAAGCTCCTGTTTTGCCTTTTGTTCATGATCATCCGTCATCTTCCCCCAAGACGGTTTCAAATTCAAAAAATGTATCTTGCTTAAACAGTAACTATACTTTTGAACGTTTTGTTGTAGGTCCTTCCAACCAATTTGCTCATGCTGCTTCTATCGCCGTGGCCAAACAGCCGGCAAAAAATTACAATCCCCTTTTTATTTATGGGGGTTCCGGCTTGGGAAAGACACACCTTCTCAATGCCATCGGCCTTTTGACCACAACTACTTCTCCGGAATTTAACGTAATGTACGTATCTGCAGAAGCCTTTATGAACGAGATGATTAACGCCATCCGTTATGACCGCATGACCAAATTTCGGGAAAAATATCGTAATATTGGATCATTGCTGATTGACGACATCCAATTTATCGCCGGCAAGGACCGGACACAGGAGGAATTTTTTCACACATTCAATACTTTGCACGATTCGGGAAAACAAATCGTTGTCACCTCTGACAAATTTCCTAAAGATATTCCCAATCTTGAAGGCAGATTGCGTTCCCGTTTCGAATGGGGCCTGATTGCCGACATTCAACCCCCGGAAATGGAAACAAAAATTGCAATTATCAAAAAGAAAACACAGGAAAGTAAAATTGATTTATCTCCGGCCGTTATGCAATATATCGCTTCTCATGTGGAATCCAACATTCGTGAGCTTGAAGGTTTTTTAATTCGTATTTCCGCATACTCTTCTCTCACACACAGGGAAATTGATCTTGATTTGGTTCGCGAAGTGTTGAAAAAATTGGTAAAACATAACAATCGCGAAGATGTCAGTGTAGAAGAAATTATAAAAATTGTCGCCTCCCGCATGAGTATAAAAATTTCCGATGTCAAATCCCATAATAAAAATAAAAATATGGTTTTCGCCAGACAAGTTTCCATGTACCTGGCCAGAAAGTTAACCAATTTATCTTATCCAGACATCGGTCAAAAATTTGGTGGCCGAGATCATTCGACCGTCATTTATGCAAACAATAAAATTTCAGAATCATTAAAAACCGACACAAACCTGAAAAAACTGATTCAGGATATGGAAGACGATGTTATTCACAATTCATAACAAGAATATACACCTCTTATCAACAGGCAGGACAATGATAATATTTTAAATTTATTATTGAATTATGATTAATCCACATATACACAGAGCTTATTACTATTACTATTTTTTTATATATAAAGAAATTTGAATTAGAAATAAATTGCACTAGGAGGAATGCATGGAATTTAAAATACAAAGAAATACTTTCTTGGACGGAATTCAAAAAACATTAGGCATTGTTGAGAAGAAAACAACTACTCCAATCCTGAATAATGTTCTTTTAAAAACGGATCATAATCGACTGACGATTATCGCCACTGACAGAGAAATCAGCCTGATTTCCGATTATGATGCTGATGTAGCCGAAAAGGGAGAAATCACGCTTTCCGCAAAAAAGCTCTTTGAAATGATTCGTGAAATTCAGGGAGATATTGTGCATTTTACAAAAAGCGCAAATAATATTGTTAAAGTAACCTGTCAGAGAGCTGTCTATAAAATTCCCGGCCTGCCCGCGGACGATTTTCCCAGTATTGCCGACATTCAGGAAGTTGACTTTTGCAATCTTCCCGGCTCTGTTTTAAAGGATTTAATCAATAAAACATCTTTTGCGATGGCTTCCGACGAAAGCCGAAAAAACCTCAACGGCGTTTTTCTTGAAACTGTATCCGACGGGACTAATCATATTTGGCGTATGGTTTCGACGGATGGACACCGGCTGGCAGTGGCCAAGGCGATTACGGCTGAACCTGGTCCTGAACTGGCTCGTGGCATTATCATTCCCCGGAAAGGTTTGATGGAAATCAAAAAAATTACGGACGTGCATGATCACATCAGCGTCGGTTTGCATAAAAATATGTTTATTGTGAAAAGCGACCATACACTTTTAAAGGTCAACCTGGTTGATGCGGATTATCCGGACTATAAAAGGGTCATTCCGGCGGAAAAAGGTGTTAGTGTAACCTTGGATAAAGAATCGTTTTTACATGCTCTAAGAAGAATGAATGTCGTTTCTTCCGAGCGCTACAGTGGTGTGATCATTTCCTTTACCTCCGGTAAAATAACATTGAATTCAACAAATTTGGACGTGGGAGAGGCCACGGAGGAAATTGACATTGAATACACCGGAGAGGATATGGACGTCGGTTTCAATGTGAATTACGTGATTGATGCGGTTTCTGTAATTTCCAGGGAAAATGCGATCATGGAAGTTGGTTCCGGCCTGAAGCCGACGGTCATTAAGCCATCGGAAGACGACTCTTATCTGTGCATTGTCATGCCGCTGAAAATCTGATGAAAAAAACAAGCAAGCAATTTCAATCATTGAAGGAGTGAATAGTCGATTATGACGGAAACATATAATGCAGATAGTATCAGAGTTCTCGAAGGTCTTGAAGCTGTCCGTAAAAGGCCGGCCATGTATATCGGTTCCACCAGCAAGGAGGGACTGCATCATCTGGTGTATGAAGTTGTTGACAACAGTATTGATGAAGCAGCAGCCGGTTTTTGCGATATGATTCTTGTCAAAATTCGCGTGGACAACAGTATTTTGGTAGAGGATAACGGGCGCGGCATTCCGGTGGATATTCATAAGACGGAGGGGGTTTCGGCAGCGGAAGTTGCTCTCACAAAGCTGCATGCCGGCGGAAAGTTCAATAACGATACCTATAAAGTTTCTGGCGGACTTCATGGAGTTGGTGTTTCTGTTGTTAACGCTCTTTCCCGAACCTGCGAGCTTGAAGTGCGCCGGGATGGAAATGTTTATCGTCAAACCTACAAAAGAGGAATTCCCGATGCTCCTCTTCAAATCGTTGGAAAAACCAAAGGACGCGGCACGACGGTTTCTTTTCTTCCGGACGATGAAATTTTTGAAGAAACGGAATTTAGTTATGATGTCATCGCCAACCGTTTGAGAGAACTGGCCTTTCTCAATTCCGGTGTGAAAATTTCATTGTTGGACGAGCGCGCAGAGAACAAATCGGCTGATTTTTTCTATAAGGGGGGCATTGTTTCCTTTGTCGAATACATTAACCGTAATAAAAAAGTACTGCACAAGGATCCGATTTATGTCACTGGAGCGAGGGAAGATTGTTCAGTAGAAGTGGCGATGCAGTATAACGAGACCTACCTTGAAAATATTTTTTCCTTTGCCAACAGCATTAATACTGTAGAAGGCGGCATGCACATGGTGGGCTTCCGCTCTGCGCTGACCCGCGTGTTCAATAATTACGCCACCAACAATAAAATTATCAAAGACGGAAAAGAATCCCTTCGTGGTGAGGATTTGCGGGAGGGTCTGGCCTGTGTCATCAGTGTCAAGGTGCGTAATCCACAGTTTGAAGGCCAGACCAAAACCAAATTGGGCAATTCAGATGTGCGCGGACTTGTGGAAGGCATTGTTTATGAAAAAATAGGCGCTTACCTGGAAGAAAATCCTTCTGTGGCCAAACAAATTTTAAATAAATGCATGGAGGCCGCCCGCGCCCGCGAAGCGGCTCGTCGTGCCCGGGAACTTACTCGCAGAAAAAGCGCTTTGGAAGTCGGCTCTCTTCCTGGAAAACTCGCAGATTGCCAGGAAAAAGATCCAATAGCGAGCGAAATCTTTCTGGTAGAGGGAGATTCCGCTGGAGGATCGGCCAAGCAGGGCAGAGACAGGAAAAATCAGGCCATTCTTCCCTTGCGAGGAAAAGTTCTCAATGTGGAAAAAGCCCGATTTGATAAAATGCTTCAAAATGAGGAAATTAAAGTCATTGTTACCGCTCTGGGAACAGGGATCGGCTCGGGAGACTACGACGTTAGCAAGCTTCGCTATCATAAGGTGATTATTATGACAGATGCCGATGTTGATGGTTCACATATCCGCACGCTACTTTTAACTTTCTTTTTCCGCCAGATGCGTGAACTAATCGAAAGGGGATACCTGTTCATTGCTCAGCCACCTTTATACAAAGTGGTGGACAGGAAAAAGGAGTTATACATTCAAAACGAAGATCAGATGAGAAACTATATTTTGGAAAACGGTGTTGAAAAGGTTCATCTATTGATGGCCGACGGCAGTCCTTTTCCTGTAAACGGTAATAAACTTCTGGCATTGGTGAAAAAGCTGATGCGCATCAGCGATCTTTTAAATCGTTTTGAGAAAGAAAGACGTGACCGGAATATCGTGCGCATTGTGGCAGGGGATTTATCTCTGACGGAAGATACCTTTCAAAACGAAAGTGAGCTTCTTAAAATTGCGGCAAGAACAGTTGTCACTCTGGATTCCGGCAACGTTTCCGATTACCGGATCGAAGAGGATTCCGACCACGGCGGATACAAAATGGTTTTTGAAATCCATGAACAGGGAAAAAAGCAGACCACCTGCATCGGTCGGGAATTATTTCGAACTCCTCAGTTCTCTGAAATTCGTACGCTGCTGGGTCAGGTATCCATCATTGGAGATCCGCCTTACCGGGATCAGTCGGAACCATCAAACGAACCCGTGATACTACCAACGGCCCGTTCTCTTGTGGAACATATTATCAGTGTAGGTAAAAAGGGAATGACCCTCCAGCGTTACAAGGGTCTGGGTGAAATGAATCCGGAACAGCTCTGGGAAACCACCATGAACCCGGAAAAGCGTACTCTCTTACAGGTCAGCGTGGAGGACGCAGTTTTGGCAGATGAAATATTTACGACATTGATGGGCGATGCCGTCGAACCTCGACGCGATTTTATCTATGAAAATGCCTTGCATGTCGCCAATCTGGATATTTAAAGCAAAGAGAGGAAGCAATACACCATGGAACGCGATCTCCACCACAAGCAAATTCTTGTGAATATCGAAGATCAAATGAAGCAAGCCTATATGGATTACGCCATGAGCGTCATCATCGGACGTGCGCTTCCCGACGTGCGGGATGGTTTAAAACCGGTGCACCGCCGCATTTTGTATTCCATGTATGAAATGGGCTACCGCCATAACAAGGCCTATAAAAAAAGTGCCCGTATCGTCGGCGATATCATGGGTAAATATCACCCTCACGGCGACGCGGCCATTTACGACACGCTTGTTCGCATGGCTCAGGAGTTTTCGCTTCGTTATACACTGGTAGATGGCCAGGGAAACTTTGGGTCTATTGACGGTGACCCGCCCGCCGCCATGCGCTACACGGAAAGCCGTCTTGCGCGGATTTCCGACGAGGTTCTTGCTGATCTTGAGAAGAATACGATTGATTTTGTTCCCAACTATGATGAATCTCTCCAGGAGCCTTCCGTTCTGGCTACGCGCCTTCCACTTTTATTGCTCAACGGTTCTTCAGGAATTGCCGTTGGCATGGCAACGAATATTCCACCACATAATCTGACGGAAATTATCAACGGGACCATCGCTCTTATTCAAAACCCAAAAATGATCGTGGAAGAACTGATGAAGTACATTCCCGGTCCGGATTTCCCGACCGCCGGCTTTATAAACGGACGTGAGGGAATTCTGTCTGCCTATAAAACGGGTCGTGGCATCATCCGTTTGCGTGCGCGGGCTCTCATTGAAAAGAACGCCCGAAACGACAAGGAAACCATCGTTATTACCGAGCTTCCCTATCAGGTCAATAAAGCGTCTCTCATTGAAAAAATATCCGAACTGGTGCGCGATAAAAAAATATCCGGCATTTCCGACCTGCGCGACGAGTCTGACCGCGAAGGAATCCGTGTGGTTATTGAGCTCAAGCGTGACGAAAGTTCCACGATTATCCTCAATCAGCTTTATAAATTCACACAGATGGAATCCTCTTTCGGTATTATTATGCTGGCTATTGCCGAAGGCCGTCCCCAAGTTTTTAATCTTAAAGAAATTATCGAGAAATTTATTGCTTTTCGGCAGGAAGTGGTTGTCCGTCGCACACAATTTGACCTGGACCGTGCCAAAGAGAGAGCACATATTCTGGAAGGTTATATTATTGCCTTAAATAACATCGATGAGATGATCAGAATTATCAAAGCAGCCAAAAATCCCAACGAAGCGTCCGTGTCCTTGCGTGCAGAATTTCATTTGTCAGAAATCCAGGCGAAAGCCATTCTGGAAATGCGTCTGCAGCGTCTGACCGGCCTGGAAAGAGAAAAAATTGACGCGGAATATACTGAAGTGACCGAGCTGATTGCCAAACTTTCCGGCATTCTGGCTGATCCCCGGAAAGTTCTTCAGGTGATTATCGATGAACTCACCGAAATTAAAGAGAAATACGGTGATGAGCGCCGCACGGAAATTGTCGCCAGCACAGAAGACATTAATATTGAAGATATGATCGTGGAAGAAGACATGGTGGTAACCGTATCCCATTCCGGCTATATCAAGCGAAACGCGGTCAGCCTTTACAAAAGCCAGCGGCGCGGAGGGAAAGGAAAAATGGGCATGGGCACCAAAGAAGAAGATTTTGTGGAAAAAATCTTTGTTGCCTCTACGCATAATTATCTCTTGGTTTTTACAAATCTTGGCAAGGTGTACTGGCTCAAGGTTTATCAAATTCCCCAGGCAGGAAGAGCCGCCAAGGGTAAGGCCATTGTTAATCTGGTTAATCTTGCCCCAGGGGAAAAGGTCAGTGCAACGCTTCCGGTGCGGGAATTTGTGTCGGATAAATTTGTTGTTATGGTGACTCTCAAAGGCATTATCAAAAAAACCGATCTTACCGCATATTCCAATCCGCGAACCGGCGGAATTATTGCCATTTCTATCGACGACGATGATGAACTGGTTGATGTTCAGCTGACCAGTGGCGACCAGGATATTTTCCTGGCGACTAAACTGGGTATGGCGATTCGCTTCCGGGAAGATGATGTGCGGGATATGGGCAGAACCGCCAGAGGAGTGCGCGGTATCAATCTGGACGAGGGGGATGATGTGATTGGCGTGGATATTCCCGCGCAAAACACTTTCATGTTGACGGTTTCGGAAAACGGCTATGGTAAGTGCACACCCATTGATGAATACCGGGTTCAGTCCCGCGGTGGCAAAGGTACCATCAACCTGAAAACCGTTCCCAAAGTGGGCAATGTTTCCGGCGTCTTACAGGTGCAGGGCGACGAACACCTGATGCTTATCAGCAGTACGGGCAATGTCATTCGCCTGAAAGTGAAGGACATTCCCATTTATCAGCGTGTGACACAGGGCGTCAAACTGATTGATTTGGAACCGGAGGAAAAATTAGTTGGTGTTGCCCGGACAACATCGGAAGGCGATGATAAGGGTGACGATTCGGAAGAAGCCATTTCCAATCAAGAGGACATGCGCGCAGACGAAAACGAACATCCTGAAGAGGAATAACCATCGGGGTCGAAAAGAGAAAAGCTGCAAGATTGCATCATGCAACATGAAAGAGGGGTCTTTTGGCCGGCAAACCGGAATTTTGGAAAAACAACAAAAAATACTATGATTTGAAAAGTTACTGGCGTAACCTGTTTGGCCATACGGTCTACAAACTCCAGATTGATGCGGGGTTTACCTGTCCTAACCGTGACGGGAGGGTGGCCACCGGCGGCTGCATCTATTGTGACGGAAGGGGATCAAAATTGCGGATGCAGGGAGCATTGCCTTCCGTAGCGCAACAAATTGCCGCCGGCAAAAAATATTACCAATCGTCAGCATCAAAATTTATTGCCTATTTTCAAACATTTACCAACACTTATGCCTCTGTGGAAACCTTAAAATTTCTTTACGATGAGGCGCTGGCACAGGAAAATATCATTGGCCTGTCCATTGGCACACGGCCTGATTGCCTAAGTGCTGATGTTCTTGATCTCCTTACTGAATATGCGAGGCGCTATCATGTTTGGGTTGAATTGGGACTGCAATCCGTCCATGACAAGACACTTCAATTTCTTAATCGTGGTCACGATTACGCTCAATTTTTACAGGCTCTGACCAACCTGTCTGGAAGAGGTTTAAACGTTTGTGTCCACATTATTATTGGTTTGCCTGGCGAAAGCGATGATGACGTTCGCATAACGGCAAAAACGTTGGGAAACCTGCCTGTAAACGGTATCAAAATTCACTCCCTTCTTGCTCTGGCGGATACCAAAATGGGTGAAATGTATCGACAAGGCAATATCTCATTGATTTCTAAGGAGAAGTACGTTTCTCTGGCCGTGGATGTTCTGGAACTTTTACCTCCTCCTATGGTCATTCAGCGTCTGACGGCCGATGGTTATCGGGATGTCTTTCTGGCTCCTTCCTGGGCAGCCTCCAAGCTGGATGTGCTCAATTCCATCAATAAAGAATTGGAAAAGCGAAATTCCTACCAGGGCATTTTTTACCATGGGGCAACACGTCTTGAAAATTAACAAGAGATTGACTGGTTTTCGTTTATTATTGGCTATCGGGGAATTGAGGGGCTGAAGATGGTAGCTTTCCAGTCGAAAATTTTTAAGCTGGAAAACGGCATGGAACTGGACACGCTGATTAATATTCCGGAAAAGCCGTGCTATTGTATTGTTGTATGGCCGTGCATGGGCGGAGCGGTGCAGATGTATAAAATGCCTGTGAAGCGGTTTATGGAATCAGGCGCGGCCTGCATTTTATACAATCCGTGTGGCCACGGAAAATCAGCTGGTGAAATGGACATTCCAAAAGCGATATCCGATCTGAAAATAATTTTGGACAGGATTATTCCGGCGGAGCTCCCCTTGCTTTTGGTTGGCCACAGCGCCGGGGCGAACGCAGTCTTGCAATTCGGAACCAGATGCCGCACCTCATGCTCCTATTTGCTGGTTGCGCCGGTGCTGGACTCCCGCGAATCGCTTTATTTCATGTACCGCAAGAAAACGATTCGGGAATTTGTTGATATTCTTTGCACTTTAGCGGAAGACGATTCTCTTGTGCGCACCGTTTTGGCGGACGACCAATGGCTGGAGGAAGACAAGTGGCGAAAGGAAGGTTATCGGGAGATTTTGAATGGTGTCCGTTCTCGCGTGCGGATCGGCACATTTTTGGAAAGGCTTTTCATTCCCGGGCATAATGCTTATGTGGAGCTGGCGGTAAACAGCAGCCGGTGCCTTATTTTGACGGCCAGGGAGGATTCCTGGTATCCGGCTGAAACGATTCGCCGCCTGGCTGCCGCCCACAATATCCTGATGAAAAATATCGACGAAGCTCAAAATCATTTCTTTGCCGGCGGTTGGGAATGTGTTTGGGATGAAGCAATGAATCTTGCCGCCGCAGAAATGTGTATTAATTTATAGCGCTTCTCTGAAAAGGAATTTTGGGAGAAAATCGATTCTGGAGAAGAGCTGGACAGTCGCCATGCGTTATGTTAGACGCTTCCATCTTAAAAAATAAGGATGAAAAAATGAATTTTGGTGGTCTTTATCCCGAGTGCTCATTGAGTAAAGCTCAGTTTGTTGTTGTTTCTGTTCCCTATGATCTGACTTCCACCTATCAACCCGGTAGTCGTCGGGGCCCTGCCGCAATTATCGAGGCTTCCACCAACATGGAGCTTTACGATGAGGAGCTCAGGAAGGAAACCTACCCCGTAGGTATTCACACGATGCCTCCGTTAGAGGTGGAGGCCCGAGGGCCCAAATATATGATCGGCGCGGTGCGCAAAAAGATAGACCGTATTGTTGCTCTGGATAAAATTCCCGTGATGCTGGGCGGAGAGCACAGCATCACTTTGGGAGCCGTTGAGGCCGTTTTTAAACGTTATCCGAAATTAACGGTTTTGCAACTGGATGCTCACGCGGATTTACGCGACAGTTATCAGGGAACACCCTATAATCACGCCTGCGTCGCCAGACGGATTACCGAAATTTGCCCTCTGGTTCAAGTGGGCATTCGCAGCATGAGCAAGGAAGAGGGGGAATTTCTGCCACACAGCAGTGTCAAATCCTACAGTGCCGATAACGTTTTTGAGAACAAAAACTGGGCGGAAACGGTCTGTAAGGATTTAATGGGCGATCTTTACATTACGATTGATCTGGATGTGTTTGATCCCTCGATTATGCCTTCAACGGGCACGCCTGAACCTGGCGGTATTTTTTGGAGAGATGCTCTTAAATTGCTTCGTCTCGTTTCCCGCAAATGCCATATTCGTGGTTTTGATGTTGTGGAGCTGGCGCCGATCCCCGGGATGGTTGCCCCTGACTTCATGGCGGCAAAGCTGATCTATCGTTTGATGGGTTATATGACGTCTCAAGTCTGACCGATGACGGGTTGGATTTCTTGCGTCGGGATCTTTTATTGCAAATGTTCCGGCTTCCGATAGTGATAGGATTTTTCAACGATGTTTCTGCATTCTTCCAGTTGTTCACCGTATTCTTCTTTCAGCTCCGGATGCTTGTCCAGAATAATCTCAAATAAATTCATGGCCCTGGTATCTTTGGCGTCGATTTTTACCGCTGTAATATAAGCTTCTATGGCTTCCCGATGTTTTTCTTGTCCTTCCAGGGAGAGCCCTAGATTTTTAAAGGCATCGAAACGTCCGGAATGGATTTTAATCGCTAAACGGCAATATTTTTCCGCCTCGACAAATCGCTTGAGCATACATAGACTGAATCCTAGATTGTTGTTGATCCAGTAAGCCATATCAGAAATTTCACGACATAGAGTTGAGGCTTCCTGGTAATAACTGATTGCGTTTTCATAGACATGCATTTTGCCCATGATGTCTCCCAGCGCGAAAAGGTAGGCGATAGCTTCCTGGGTTTCTGCGGTACGCTCCAACAATTCTCTGTAACAAAAAATGGACTCTCCATATCTGCCCTGGCTTTTAAAAGAATGAGCCATCTCCTGCAGGTTTTTTTTCAAATCCTGAGCATCGCTCATTTGCTTCAATATTTTCTCCTTTTGTTTAGCGGAGATTTTCATTTGCTCTTGCAGGGGATTTAATTTGACAGGCTTATCGCCCAGGCCCCTAAAAATATGTTCAACCAATTCTTCAATAAATACGTAGGTAAGCGAAGGACTGTAGCATTTTTTATGACCTAATCGGTACAAAGTGACATCCAGAGGCTTTTCGATGTAGTGGAAAACACCCATTCCATACATGACATCCTTGAGTTTGGGAACATCAAAAGTTGTCATGACAATGACGGGAATTTGGGGATAATTCATATTCATGTGAGCAATCAGTTCAAAGCCATCCGTTTTGGCAATATCACCCAAACTGGTTACCACCAGATTTACCACAGGATCGTTCCTTAATATTTCAACAGCTTCCATCCCGCTTGACGCAACCCGCACATGGAAATACTTGTTGTAGGGACTCAAGGCTTCGGCCAGTGTCAATAAAAAAGGTTCTTCCTCATCCACCAGCAAAACTTCCTTTACCCGCCCGGAATTTGAAATATTATCCTGTAAATTTGTTTCTTTCATGATTTTTCAACCGCTTGCAATTGAAAGATTCTCTCATCTGTCCCGACACGATTTGAACTTTCTAGCTTATTCTTCCGTGCTTTTCAATCATCAAAGCAAACAATCTTCACTGGAAGCAAAGTGTCTTTTGCATGCAT
>DAOLNX010000066.1:0-19111 GCA_035416785.1 Smithellaceae bacterium
CAGAAAAAAACAAAGGCAGATTCCAAGTTGCAGATGGCTGAGATAAAACAGTTCTGTGACTTCCCGGTCGTTCTGGGAACGAGAGACGACCAGGGGGGCATACAGGAGATAACTGACATAAACGGGGATCAGAAAAGGCAGAAAGGGAATGGCCCGGTCAAGTGCTGTCAGAGGCAATTCGACAGGCGTGAACAAAGGAAACCGGTTTGTCAGAAGATACGCAAGGCTGTAGGGGAGCCAGATCAGGTAGTAGGCAAGAAAATACTTCTGTTTGCGAATGATGAAGGGGGGCATTTGCGGGTCAGCCGAAACGGCGCTCCTTATCCGTGGTTTTGAATTTTTTTGCCTAAGAAGCGATATGCGCCGTAAAAAAAGATAATAAAAAGAGAAAGCCATTGCGAGGCGGACAAAGCCATCCAGTAGGCCCGTTCATGATCATCACGGATAAATTCCAGACAAAACCGGAAAATCGCGTAAAATAGTACAAATCGGACAAAGACATCCTGCTTGCCGTTCCTGGCTGCTCTCCAGGAAAAAAAGGACAGGATAAAAAGGAACATCGCTTCGATCATTTGTGTCGGCACAACCGGCAGAGATGCGGGAGGGTGAAACGATCCCGGTGTCAATCCCCGCGTCCAATGCTCATAGGCGGCCACGGAATTGGAGGGAAACCGGATTCCCAGGAGTTCGGACCGGATGCCGAAGCAGCAGCCGTTCAGAAAACAGCCCACGCGATTGACGCCCATCGTCAGAAAAAGAATAAAGATTTTGCCGTTCAGATATGGAAAAAATTTATCCTGCAGATGGTTTGCGCTGATGAGCAGTACGCCGATCGGATAGAAAAAAATCGCGCCGTAGAGCACTTTTGCCGATGTGACCGGATTGGTCAAAAGCATGGATGGCCAGGTCATGTTTACCCGGCGGCCTTCCGGGATGATGTCAAACAGAAAGTGAAAGTAGGTTGCACCCTGCAAACAGACGAGCATCAAAATGACATAAGCAAAAGTAGATACGGTCAGAGCGCGAAGCCGCTGGGGTAGGTTTGCCTGGTTTTTCAGGTCATTTTCCGTAAGCAAGAAGGCAAACCAGCCTATTGCCATGGCGGCAAGAAGCGCCAGATGATAGGTGGAGTAAGATGAGCCAGCGATAAAAATTTCCGGCAACATGGATGATTCCTTTATTTCTTACATTTCGACGCGTGTGACAATGCCTTGCAGGCGGCTTGGCGGCAGTTTGCTGAACTGAACGAAGTTGGGCGCCACTCTTTTGATGAAACTGAACACGCGCCAGACCGGATTGCTGGTGACAATGTCTTCCACGCCGTAAAAAATCACCTTTTCGGTAATGCCGTATTCTTTCAGCAGACCTTCAATGTCCAGCACTTCCCGATAGCCGGCCACGACTTCAAAAAACTCGAGCCCCGTGCCCAGATCCTGTTGAAAATTTACGCTTACACCAAAAGGCTCATCGGTTCGGTTGATGGAAATCAGAATGTTTCGTTCATAAATGATATTGCTGCGGAAGATGCTGTGAATGATGTAAGGCGAGATGGACTGATAGCCCCGGCAGAAATAAAGCGCTGTTCCTGCGATATTTCTGCCCTTGGCGTAGATTTGTTCATAGCTGATCAGAAAGGTTTCAAAATCCAGCGGGCGCATGGCCGAAAAAAGCCTTTCCTGTCCACGCGTCCAGATCAGGATGATGACCAGCGGAATGGCCGCCAGAATCAAAGACCAGTAGGCGCCGTGGGGAAGTTTGCTGAGGGTGGATATGAAATATGCAAAGGCAATGGCGCTGACCATGACGGCGAAAGGAAGTTTCCATTTCATGTTTTGTGTTTGCGACAGCACCAGAACCATCATCAGTCCGGTAATGGTCATTGATCCGGTGACGGCCATGCCATAGGCCGCGGCAAGGTTTTCAGACTTTTGAAAAATCAGGATCATTAGGATCACCGCGCACATGAGCGTCCAGTTTACCGCCGGAACGAGAATCTGTGATTTCAGATGGCTGGAGGTGTAATGTACTTTCATGAGCGGCATCAGACGGGTGGTAATGCCCTGATAAACGACGGAAAAAATGCCACTGATGATGGCCTGAGAGGCGATGATGGTCGCCATGATCGTCAGCATTAAGAAGGGAATGTAAAGGAAGGGGGCCTGATGCTGAACCATGCCGAAAAGAAGATATTTGACTTCCGGATGCTGGATGGCGAAGACGCCCTGTCCCATGTAATTGAAGAAAACGGCGGCAAACACAAAATACCAGGCATTCAGAATCGGTTTTTTTCCCAGATGTCCCATGTCCGCATACATAGCCTCTCCGCCGGTTGCGCAAAGAATCACTTCCGACAGAACGAAAAAACCCGCCAGGCCATTTTTGTAAAGAAATTTGATTCCGTAATAAGGGTTTACCGCTTTTAGAATCTCGGGCATCGCCGCGATGGAAATCAGCCCCGTAACCGCCAGGCAAATAAACCAGACCAGCATGACCGGGCCAAAAATACCGGCCACCTTGTCTAATCCTTTGGACTGCATGGCAAAAAGGCCGATGGCGATGGCGATGGCGATCAAAATCAAAAATTCCAGCCGAAGGTTTTCCATGCCGGGGATCAGGTGCATGCCTTCAACAGCGGATAGCAGAGTGATGGCAGGCGTGATGACTCCGTCACCCAGCATGAGCGATACACCGATGATGGCCAGAAAGCCGGCAAAGGCGAGCCGCCGTCCCGGTTTCAGGGTTTTGCTCAACAATTCCCGAAGCATAAGCTCTCCACCCTGTCCTTTGTAAGAAAGGCTCATGGCCAGCCAAGCATATTCGGCGGTCACTAGAATGATCAGTGTCCAGAAAACCAGTGACAGAATACCCAGGACACTTTCCAGCGTTCTGGGCGTCAACGTGAACACAACGGTTAAGGTATAAATGGGACTGGTGCCGATATCGCCGAAGACAATGCCCATCGAGCGAATGACGCCCCCCCAGAAAGAGCTCTGAAAGTCTTTTTTCAAAGGCACTCCTTTTCTTTGTTGCGACGCCTTACCATTGAATCTTTCAACCGTCAAGGTGGCCGATGATGCATATTTCTTTCCCGAAGGAACAAGAAGCGCGAACGGTAAGTTGGACCAGTTTAAAGGAACTGATTGACAGGACAAAGTTGACGATGAACGCGTCTCTGGACTGAAGAAGATATTGCCTGAAAAGCGGATTTTTCAGGATTGCACCACCCAAACGCCATCCCAATCGGCGGCGGGCGGATAGGCCAGAAAATGGCGGCACCGTTTTCGGAAGACACGGCTGGGCGGATCTGTGGCTGCGCTTTTTTCAAAAAGTGGCTCTGCCTCTGCAAATCGCTGTTGCTGATATAAATCCATCGCCTTGGAGAAGCTGGCTTCCGTTTCGGTCCGGAATTGCCCGTCGGCCGTTCCCAGCACTTCAAAAATCTGAACAGGTTTTCTGCGGCCTTTAAAAAGAACCCGATCGATCAATCGGGTGCGAAACGCTTTCTCCAGCTCGCGATGCGTGGATTCGCTGACCAGGAGTCCTGTCCCGTACAATTTGTTGAGTTTTTCCAGAAACTGGGAAATATTGACATCGTCCCCAATAACGGTGAAATCCATCCGCTTTTCCGATCCGATGTTGCCAGAGATGACCTCCCCTGTTGAGATGCCGATGCCGATGCGGACCGGTTCAAGATTTTTCTTTTTTCTAAGTGCATTGAAAGACTTCATTTTCTGCAGCATTTCCAGACCTGAAAGCACCGCGCGGGATGCATCGTCGAAAGCGGCAAAGGGAATTCCGAAAACCGCCATCAGGGCATCCCCGATGTATTTGTCTAGAATGCCGTTGTGTTTCATGACACTTCCGGTCAGCAGGCCGAAAGTGTCATTGAGAAGCGCCACCGCTTCCTCCGCACTCAAACTTTCCGTCAGAGCGGTAAAACCGCGAATATCCGAAAAGAGAATGGTGGCCTTGCTTCTTGATCCACCCAGACTCTGTTTCCGTGGGTCCGCGAGTAGCCTTTCTACAATATCTTTGGCCATGTAGCGAGTCAGAGTGCTGTGCAGCCTTTTTTCCTGAGTGATGTCTTCTATGGCGAGAACGGCTCCTTCGAATTCGCCTTTACTGTCTGACAGGGCGGCGCTGGTCATATTGACGGCGTAGTTTCCGTGGCGGAGCTTAAGCGGCATATTGTAATCCGTTGCAGGGGCTTGTGAAGTGAGAACGCTTTCAATATGCCCGATGGCCGGACCGTTTGACTTTCCGAAAATTTTGCGAATATCTTTTCCGGCAATTTGCGCAAAGGATTTATTGAACAAACTCAAAGCGGCGGAATTGGCTGTGATGATTGCTCCATTGGAATTGATGGAAATGATGCCATTGGAAATGCTTTCCTGAATGTTTTCCAGGTAATTTTTCATTTTGATGACTTTTTCAAAAAGAAGCGCGTTTTCCAGGGCCACCGCCAGTTGAGATGAAATCGTCACCAGCAGATTTTCATCCTCCTTTTGAAAAATGCCTTTGATTTTGTTCATCACTTCCATGACGCCAATAATTTCTCCCTGCCGGTTCCGGATGGGAATGCACAAAACGGATCTCGTCTTAAAACTGGTGCGATCATCAATGCCCTGATTGAAACGGGGATCTCCGTAGGCGTCGGGGATGTTGAGAATGTCTCCGGTTTGGGCGACGTGACCCGCAAGTCCCAGAGACGCGGGAAAACGAATTTCGGAGATGAGAACTCCCTGGGCTACTTTTGACCAGAGTTCCTGTTTTGCGGAGTCCAGGAGAAAAAGCGTGCTTCTTTCCGCTTGTAATATCTGTGAAATTTTTTCAACGATTTTCGGAATCAGCCCATCCAGATCCATACGCTGGGCAATGGCCGTGGCCACATCCAGCAAGAGAGCCATTTGTTCATAATGATTAATCATTTTCTTGGCAAGAAAGAAATTTTCCAGCGTGATGGCGCACTGGGAGGAAAAAGCGTTGAACAGGTCTTCATCCTGCCTGGAAAATATACCGTTTTTTTTATTGATGATTTCGATAACCCCCAGCAGTTCTCCGTTCAGATTAATGACCGGTCCGCAAAGAATGGATTGTGTCCGGTAACCCGTAATGCCGTCCACTTCCGGGTTAAATCGTCTGTCCTGATAAGCGTCGGCAATGCTGACGATTTTTCTTTGCCTGGCAACCCAGCCGGCAACACCGCTCTGGAGGGAAATGCGGATTTCCGATTTTTTTTCTCCTTCCGCCACTTTCGACCATAACTGTCCGGCAACCGGATCGATGAGAAACAGCGTTGCGCGGTCGGCGTGAAGCGTCAGGCTGGCCAGATGAACCACACGCGTGATGAGGCCTTCGATACCGGTGTTGGGGGTGATTAATTCCGTCATGTCCATCAAATTCTTGAGATTGCCGATGGTGGTCTGGAGAACATGGCTTTGTTTTGTGGTTTCCTGAAAGCGAAGGTTCATGTCACGAAGCCTTCGGGTGACAATTTTAAGAAAATTCAGGGCCAGGGCGGGCACTTGTTCAAAAATGGTATCCAGACTGGCGTAGGAGATGCCCATCAGGACGGTGTCTTCAACTGCCCGCACGGAGGCTGAGCGGGAACCTCCGGAAAAATAGCCCATTTCTCCGATGCAGTCGCCCGGAAGCAGCGTCTCCAGGGGGGTTTCTTCTCCAGATTCACTTGTGCGCAGGACTAGAATCTGACCGGAAACCAGCAGATAGAAACAGTCACCGGTTGTGTCCTGCTCGATGAACGTTTCATCTTTGGGAATGAATTTTTCCTGAATGTATGACCGGATACGCAATAGATCTTTGCGTGTAAGACCTGAACAAAGCATGTTTTGTGCCAGTCGTTCCATTCGTTGCTTGAAAAGAGCCTCCTGTAATTCCGTTTGCCCGATGACGCCGTCTTTCAATAAAAGCTCCGCCAGGGGCCGTCTGCGGCCGGTTTTGCTCAATTCTGTCTGCTTTTTGAGATATTTGGAAAGATATCTTGGCGATATTTCCAGATGTCCTCCAATTTTTCTGCCCGTCATGCGCCGCCTCCCGAGAATAAAAAGCTAATAATATAGAGGTATTAATGATTTAAAAAGCCAGAGTTTCGAAATCATGGCAAATCTGAAGAAAAAGGAATGGTAATTTTATACATTCCGCCGGACAAAACCGTCTGTACGGGGTATGGGGCTTTTTCATACACTTTCAGCATGGCCCGGTTGTTTTCGATGACATCGGCCTTTAGTCCGGACATTCCTTCTTCGCGAGCCGACCGGATTAAAAGATTGAACAGATAGGTCGAGATACCTCTGCCCTGGTACTTTTCATCCACGATAAAGGCGGTGTCGGCATAGGATTCTCCCTGTTTTCGCACGTAGCGTCCCTCGCCGATAATTTTTTCTACGCCGGATTCTTCAATAATGGCGACAATCGACATGGTGTAGCGGTAATCCACGTTGACGTATTCCTGCATTTTTTTATGGGGCATGGTTTTGATCGGGCTGAAATAGCGGTAGTAAACCGCCTGGTCCGAGAAACGGTAAAACAGCCGGCGCATTTCTTCTTCATCGGAAGGTTTGATGGCCCGGAAACGAACCGTGAGATTATCTCGGAATTGAGAGGAGCAGGCGATTTTGTCCGGATAGAGATGTCCGGAACCGGCAAAATAGATCTGATCGGCATAAATCATTTTTTCTTCTTTGGCTTGCCGCACCAGTTCGGCGCGGTCATCGGGGTGGGCGATTTCAATAAGCGCCTGCGTCCGTTCCCGAAGGGTCCGGCCCATCAGATAGGCCACGCCGTATTCCGTTACGATAATATCCATTGCCTCGCGGTTGGTAAACTGGAATGGATATTTATCTAATGAAATCAGGATATTAGGTTGTTCTTTGCGATTGCGGCTGGGCAGGGCGAAAATATTCCGGCCATTTTTGGAAAGCGTGGCCCCCCAGAAAAGCTCCTGAACATTGCCTGGTCCTGCTGTGACATTTCCCTTGCCCGTGTGCAGGGCAATGTTTCCAGTCAGATCCACTTTACGAGCCGGGAAAATGGCCGCCATGTTGTCGTTTTGCCCGATGGTCAGAGGATCCATCACAATGTCCTGCGGCTGAAATTCCACCAGAGCGTTTCGATCAAGCCAGGACATTAACTCCCGGGTTCCGATGACGTAGGAGGCGCAGGTCTTTCCCCGGAAAATCCCTTTGTAACGGTTGGTTACGGCGCCGCTTTTGACCAGGTCCATCAGGGCATCGGTAAAAAATGGCGAGTGCACGCCCAAGTTTTTTTTATCTGCCAGTGTTTTTGCCAGCGCTTCGTATAGAGGCCCGATGCCGTAGGAAATACAACTGCCGTCCGGAATCACCGAAGCGACATTTGCGGCGATTTTCAGATACACTTCCTGAAGCGGCCAGCGCTGTACATAGTAGGGAGGTTCCGTCGCCTCGACCAGATAGTGGAAATCGGCCATGTTCACCAGCGTGTCGCCCATGGTTCGGGGAATCTGGGAGCTGATCTCTCCGACGACGATTCTTGCGCTTTCCATGGCCTGCCGTTCCACGGAGGCGCCTACCAGATAAGCATATCCATTTTCATCGGGTGGAGTCACCTGAATAAAAGCCACATCAATGTGTATCGCACCGGTTTTGAAAAGCCAGGCAACGCGAGAGAATCGGCTGGGAATCAAATCCACTCTGCCCTGGCTGATGGCGTCGGAGGCCAGCCATCCGGAAAAAAAAGTTTTTAAGCGGAATTTCCATGCATATCGCTCATCAATCGCGACGGCATCGCCCAGACTGACCAGTTGAATCAGCTCCAGGTCCTGCAAATTGAATTGACGGGATTCCATCAAATGCTTGACCAGTGTTCGGGGTTCGGCCATTCCCGTTCCCAGAAAAATGCTCATGCCCGGTTCGATTTTGGACAAAGCTTCCTGGGGCGCTACAAGTTTCCGCTTCCACATATTTTGTCCTCAATCGAAGGGTTCTTTGTCTCGTCGGTACCAGTAGTCGGGAATCAGCCGGTACATCAATCTGGAAAACGGTCCGATATATTCGTTTTTCCTTTTGTCAAACTGGCATGCGGAAATGATCATGTCCCGGATGGCTTCTTTAGGACCGCTTTTATTGAAGATGTTGTATGCGCAGGAAAAAAGTGGGCTGTACATGTTTTTCTTTTCCAGGTATTTGAAAACATTGCGGATGGTATTTGGTCCTTCCGGTGTTCCATCAATTTTGCCGAGCACCTTTAAATTGGTTTCAATAGGATTGCCCGTATAAAGTTCATAGAAATATTTTCCGTATCGGTAATTCTTGCTGGCCAGTGACGAAACCGTCACATACATATCGCCAACGCCGGCCTGTGAGTGGAATGCCTGAAAACCGCCTCCCAAAAGTCGGGTCAGTGACCGGATTTCGACGCCGGAACGTGCGAAAATGGTGCCGGGAATAGAGTCCCCCAGATCCAGAGAATCCGTCAACCCCTTGATATTGGCGACGATATTCTTGAGTGCGCCGCAGGCCTCCACGCCGATCTTGTCAAAATTGTAATAAGCGTTGAGTTCTTTGCGATTGAACATGAGCAGATCATCCCGGATCATGTTGGCGGTGCGCTTGTTGCCTGCCACGGTCAGGCAGACGGGTTTTCCCAGCGCAATATCCACATCAAAAAAGGGTCCGCCGATGCAGGCCACCTGACATTTATTTTCCAGGTTGTACAGATGACTGTGGATGAGTTGAGATGGCGTAATCAATTCACTGGACCGTTCATCTGCGATTAACCCCTTGATCGGAGAAATCAGGCAGGTATCTCCCGCTTTCCGGTCAATCATCGGTTTGAGATAATTGAGCAGTTCCGGCAGGCGATTCATGGTGATGGCCAAAATGATGAAATCGTTATTCTCAACGATGTGTTCGAGATCATTGGTTGCATAGACTTTTGGCGACAGGCGTGGCACCAGATCCATGCCTCCCAAACGTTTGGCCAGATCTTCGGTCAGATGAATCGGGTTTAGATGATCCCGATTTATGGCCTTGCAAACATCCGCATTGTGGTAGTATATGGCGACCCGTTTATTGTCCCGTCCGAGTTTATACGCAAAGGACGTTCCCAGACGTCCCGGCCCGATAATGGCAATTCTTGTGGTGTCTAAATTGGAAACGATCATTTCTGCCTGCTCTTTTGCTGCATATTGAACGAATTATAAAAATCCATCGTCCGGATGTCAAACCCTAATAGCCTTTTTATGAAAAGTAAAACAAAATCTGCCATTCCGGCTTGTTTTTGGTTGCATTATTATCGAGGATTGTTTAGAAATCAAACAAAATCAAGAATAGAAACGAGCAAAAGAGCTTATGCCACGGGAACAGGTTGCTCACTATCCAAACGGCGCGATGAAGGAAAAAAAATACCTGCTGGAAGGAAAGCTGGAGGGCGAATATACAACCTACTTTCCAAGCGGTCAGGTCATGGCGAAAATTCAATTTCGACGGGGTAGGAAAAACGGCCCTGCCGTCAGTTACTATGCCAACGGCCAGGTTCGGGAAACAGCGGTATTCGTCAATGATCAAATCGACGGTTCCTACAAATCCTTCTTTGAAAACGGTCATTTGCGCGAAGAAGAAAACTATGCGGACGGAAAGTTGCACGGTTCCTATCACCGTTATTTCAAAACGGGCGAATTGCGTGAAGAAGAAAATTTCCTAAACGGAAAGTTTGAAGGAGAATATGTCTGCTATTATAAAAGCGGACAAATTAAGGAAAAGGGCGCATTCCGAAACGACAAAAGAGAAGGCGATTACATTGCTTACTATAAAAGCGGAAAGATCCGGGAAAAGGCGTTTTACAAAAAGGGTAATCTTGTCGGCAAGTTCCAGACCTTCAACGAAAGTGGCGAACTGATCGACAACGACACGGGCGGCGAAGAGGAATCCAGTCTCTGGAACGAAAAGGAAGTGGCCGATTTGCTTCGTGATTTGACGCATTTTGATAAAAAAAAGAGCTGACGACCTTCGGAAATGAGGGAGAGAACCGATTGATGATCCGAAATATTCTTGTTCCGGTGGATGGATCCGCCAATAGTGTAGCAGCTATCGATTACGGCGCCGCGATTGCGCCCAAACTTGCCGCTTCTATGACCGGCCTGCACGTTATTGATGTGTATCTGATCCAGGGAGTTGCGATGACGGACACTGCTACAACCATGGAAATGCCCCCTTATGATGGTTTTGTGGAAGGTGTGGAAACCACGCTCAACGACGAGGCGGATAATGTTTTGAAATATTTTGAAGATTGCTGCACCGCCGCCGGCGTTCCCTGTCGGCCGGTCAAGTATGTCGGAACGATCAAATCCAGCATTATTGAAGAAGCGGAAAATGCCGATTTGGTGGTGATGGCGAAAAAGGGACGGTATTTTCATTTGCAGGAAGGAGGCCTTGTCGGGTCCGTCACGGAAGTGGTCGTGCGTCGGTGCGGAAAACCGGTCATGGTTACGCCCGGATCTGTTCGTGTGATTGAACGGATCGGATTGGCCTATGACGGCAGTGCGTCCGCGAAAGAAGCTCTGGCCTTGGCTCTGGATATTTCCGGACAGGCAAAATGGCCGATAACGGTCGTGATCGTGAGTTCAGATCCATCCAAAGCAGCGGATTTGTCGGCGCAGTTGGAGGAGATTGTTCAAAAAGGTCAGGCAGAATGTGAAGTGATTCTTTCCAAGGGGCGGGACGCAGAAGAAATTCTTGATTTTATTCGAAAAAGTAATATTGACTTGATGGTCATGGGGGCGTTTGGCCACAACCGTTTGAGAGAATTGCTTCTCGGCAGCACCACCTCCCGGATTCTTCAGGAAAGCCCCATACCGGTGCTTTTGATCCGCGATCCGTTGAAAATTCGAAAGCGCAACCGCAAACGATAATTTTCAAAAACTCTGGCCGGATCAGGAAAAGAGCTGTTTCGTAGCGGAATCCGGTGAGATTTGATTTGGTGATAATCGCAATTTTTGAACAAGCCCAGGAGAAGCGCCTTATGATTCAGAACATCCTCATTCCGGTTGACGGATCCGTCAACAGCACTGTCGCTATAAACTTCGGCATTTATGTCGCACCGAAATTCGGGGCATCGCTTTCGGGACTGCATGTCATCGATACCTTTCTTATTCAGGGACCGATCATGACGGATATCTCGGCTACGGTCGGCATGCCGCCCTACGAAGGTTTTTTCGAGGCGGTGGAAACCTCCCTGGAAGAGAAAGCCGATTTGATTTTAAACAATTTCAGCGATAGCTGTCACAAATCAGGCGTTTCCTGTCAGACGAAAAAAAGTATCGGCAAGATCAGCGATGCGATTATTGAAGAAGCGGAAAAAGCGGATATGATCGTGATGGCCAAGAAAGGCGAACACTTTCATTTGAAGGAAGGCGGCATTATCGGAACGGTCGCTGAAACGGTTATTCGCCGTTCGGGAAAACCCGTGCTGGTTACACCGGAAACCTTCAGGGAAATCGAGAGCATGGCTCTGGCCTTCGACGGCAGTGCTTCCGCCAAGAAGGCTCTGGCCTTGTCTATGAGAATCTCCGAACAGGCAAAATGGCCGATAACCGTTGTGATTGTGACTTCGGATGCCGCCAAAGCAGCGGATTTGTCGGCCCATGTCGAGGATGCGGCTCAAAAAGGTTTGGCGGACTGTGAAATCATTGTGGCTTCAGGAAAAGAAGTGGATGAGATTCTGAAATTTATCCGGGAAGGCGCCGTGGAACTGATGGTCATGGGCGCATATGGCCACAACCGCCTGCGGGAACTGATTTTGGGCAGCACCACCTCTTCCATTATTCAGAAAAGCCCGATTCCGGTGCTTTTGATCCGCTGACATTCTTATGCTTGGGGAAGGTCCATGAGATCAGATGACGAGCGAGACCAATGTATCGATATGCTGATCTCAAAAGTTCAGGCGCTTGAAAGCGAATTGGACATGCTCAAGGCCAGGCATCGGGAAAAAGAAAGCCCTTTCCATCAACCTGTTTGCGGCATCGAAATCCCGGATACCGCTTTTGTTCGCCGGAAAGAACCGGCCATGGCCGCAAACCCGGCCATTAGTTCCTCGCTTGAAAATGCCATTGGCTCACGCTGGATTGGACGTATCGGAGTTCTGGCCATCATTTTCGGGGTTGCCTTCTTTCTCAAATACTCTTTTGACAACAAATTCATTGGTGAAACCGGCAGAATCGTCCTTGGTATGATCTGGGGTGCCGTTTTTATTGGAGCAGGGGAATACCTTCAGAAGAAAAAAAACCTTGGATTATACGGTCAGATGTTGAGCGGCTGTGGTCTGGCGGTTCATTATCTGGCCTTGTACGCCGCCTTTGCTCTTTACCATCTGATTCCCTCACCATTGGCCGCTGTCGCCATGATCGCGGTGACAACCACCGGAATGACTCTTTCCATCCGATATTCGACCCCTTCCCTGGCTGCCATTGCGCTTCTCGGAGGGTTTCTTACCCCCATCATGCTTTCCACCGGGCAGAATCAGCCTTTGTTCCTGTTTGGATATGTTCTGCTTTTGGACATGGGAATTCTGTTGCTGGTTCGCTTCCGGCAATGGCCCGCGCTGGTTGTTGCGTCCCTGCTCGGCACGGTGTTTCTTTACGCAGGCTGGCATGCGGATTTTTTTACGGATGCGCAGCGTTGGGTTGCCGCTTCGGTCATTCTGATCTTCTTTATCTTGTATAACCTTCACCTCTTGATCTACCGCCCGAATGCGAAAGACCATAACCCGATGTTTGATCAGATGATAATTTTTGGAGCGGCGGCTTTTTTCTTCCTGGCTTACTTTTCCCAATATTCCTGGCAGAACGTCTGGCCGGTAAAACTTTTTTCCCTGGGGCTGGCCGCAGTTGAGGTTTGTCTGGCCATGCTTGTTCACGAAAAGGATAGCCACGCTTCCATCAAGAAAGCCTCTTATGCCGCGGTTTCAGGAATCATGACGGTGATTGCAACGTTTCTGGTGCTGGAACAGCGATGGCTCTTGCCTGCTTTGGCCGCCGAAATGGCAGCCCTGGGCTTTATCGGGTTGAAAATGGATTTTCCCAAGCTGCGGCAGGCGGCCTATCTGCTGAGTTTGCTTGTGCTGATCCGTTTTGCGGATGACCTCACACTCCGGTTTGAGCCGTTTCAACCCTTCCTGCCGGTTTTGAATGGCCGATTCCTGTCCTGTGCCTTCGCTGTGGCCGGTTTTTATGTCTGTTTGCATGCAATGAAGCAAAACCAGGAACGTTTAGTCGCGGGTGAACTTAACGTTTTGAAAATTTTGTTTGTCGTTACACAGGCTCTTTCATTATTGTTGCTGTCCGTGGAAATACATGACTTCTTTCGTTTTCGCTCTCCGCGCCACGTCCTGGGATATGCGGATGCAAATTATGCTTATCAACTCTCCCTTTCCGTTTTCTGGGCTCTGTACGCATCTGTTTTAACAGGTATCGGCATTTTAAAACGTCTTCGCGAAGCGCGTATGCTGGGAATTCTGCTGCTTGGCGTGACCGTCTTGAAGGTCTTTTTGCTTGACCTGTCCAGGCTGGATACTTTCTACCGGATTATCTCCTTTATTGTACTCGGATTGCTTCTTCTGGCCGTCTCTTATGGCTATCATCGTTTTAAACACTTGATTTTCGGAGAGAATGAACCATGAACAGACGCTTCTCCTTTTTGCCTTTTTCTTTCCTTCTTCTGATGGTGTGCGTCTTGGATGGTTTTTGCGGCGGTTTTGATGAAAGGTTTTGGGAAAAATATGCCGAAATCCATGTTCCTTTCCGTGAGATGAAAGATAACCTGCTCAGCCTTCGTCTGGATCCCGGTCTTTTAGGCGACATGACGGCAAAAACGCCATTTGCCGATTTGCGCGTGGTCACGGACCAGAAAGAAGAAGTTGCCTGGCAGCTCATGGAAAAAAGACCCGGACAGTGGAACCAGGAAATCCCCCATCGGATGCAAAATTATTCCCTGGATACAGAGGGGGAAACCTGGTTGGAACTGTTGTTGCAAAAGCCGGACGCCGGAGTGAATACCCTGGATGTCATCACTCCGGACAAGGATTTTTCGCGTCAGGTCCAGGTGTTTGGCAGCGAGGACGGCAAAAAATGGAACACCATTCGCAAAGATGCCGTCATTTTTGATTTTCATGGCCCAGATAGGCTCCGTCGCACACGCATTACCTTCCCTCAAACCCGCTTTCCCTATCTTGCCCTGAAAATCAAAAACAGCGGCGTGAATCCTCTGTACATCAGCGATGTCAGGGTATGGCGGGAAAGTGTGGAACCGGGACAGATGTATACAATTCGTGGAAAAATCGAACAGCCTGAAGTCAACTCCTCACGAAAAGAAAACAGCATCATGATCCGTATGAACAAGGTATTTCCGGTGGATCAATTAACCATCCACACAAAGGAGCGAAACTTCAGGCGTGCGGTGGAAGTGCAGGTCAAAAGGGATACAGGGGATTGGAAAACCTGGGCGAGGGGAACCATTTTCCATTATGACACGGAAGAGATCCAGGAATCCCAAACACGGATCGAGATGCCACGTGTCGCCGCAGAGGAATTTCGGCTGGTATTTCATAATCTTGACAGTCCGCCTCTGTCCGTTCATGAAGTTACTGGTTCGGGATATCAGCGGTTTCTGATTTTTAAACATCGACCGGACCGGAAAATGTATCTGTTCTGGGGAAATCCTCTTGCCGAAAAGCCTCAATATGATTTGTCAGGGATCATGAAGACACCGCCATTAAACTTGCCTGCGGCCAGTCTGGGACAAACATTTCCTAACTCGAAATTTGAAGGCCGGAAGGCAAGACTTCCTTTCACCGAAAGGTATAAATATCTTCTTCATTTTTTTGTCATTCTCGGAATTGCGGGCTTGATTTACCTGCAGTACAGAGTTTTTCGGCGTATATAGCAACCGTGTGGAAGCACCGTTATGCCCGTTTGGTCGGACGCATGACAAAATTCCCGATCATTCAAGACCCCGGCTTTAATGGTTGAATACAGTTCAAACAAGATTTATTCCAGACTTTTCAAAAGATTGCCGGCGATGGATGCGCTTTCCATCCTCATCAGCGTTTCTTCCGAACGGCCATAACCCAGCAGGTTCACGCTGCCGTACCAGACAATCCTCCGATCCATGATGGCAAATTTCTGGTGAATGCCGGATTTGAATACCATCGCCATGCCGGCAGATTGCATTTGGGCAAATAACGGCTGAAGCCCTGCTCCATCTTTGTAATCCCCGACCGGCCGCGTAAAGGCAGTGACGGGAATTTTCTTTTGCAAAACCTTATTCAGCAGCGGCATGGCCTGCTGAAGTCTTCTTTTGGTGGCAAAGGGGCTGACGATCACGATTTCTTTTTCCGCGGCGGCCAGATCATTTTCATAAACCGGCAGGAAATTCAGATGATCGAAGATGATGTTGACGGATGGATTGGATATTTCCTCGCCTGTGACTTTGTAACCCAGCGAGGCATAGCCTGCCAGCCTTTTATGGTACATTTTGGCAAATACTCGAACGTGGCTATCCACATAATCATAAATTTGCACGTTTTCCTTGCCGTCAAAGAGACGGTGCAGGCGTCCCGCATACTGCTGAACGGTTCCCTTCCAGGAGATCGGCATGGCCAGAAAAAGTGTATCCAGTCTCGGTTCATCAAATCCCTCGCCTATATATTTTCCTGTGGCGAGCAGAGTCAGCGGCTTATCCGCTGGGATTTCCTTAATCTTCACAAAAGCGTCCTTCTTATCTTTGGAGCTTGCCTTGCCGGTAAGCGAAATCAAGTCGGGAATGCTTCCTTGCAGCATTTTGCCTAAAGCCTCTACATGAGCAGTTCTTTCCGTCAGTACCAGAGCGTTTCTGCCCCGCGCCTGATTCTGGACGACATCATCGACAATAAAGCGATTTCTCCAGTCATTCTCAGCTATTTCGGAGTAAAGCTCTTGAATGGAGGCTTCTTTTCCGTCCCTCTCATTTGCTGAACGGAAACCGGTAAATCTTGGCACGATATAATGTTCAAAAGGCCGCAAATCAGCCTGCTTCTTTGCGTCCACCCGATAGCGGACGGGACCGCAATGCATAAAGATGATGGGGTGACTTCCGTTTTGTCGGGCCGGTGTTGCCGTCAATCCATAAACATATTTTGCCGAAACGGATTTGAGGATGGCTTCAAAGCTGAAAGCCGTTACATGATGGCATTCATCTATGATAACCATGCCGTAATCTTTGACCAGCGCCTTCACTTCACCGCTTCGATTCAAGGATTGCATAATCGCAATATCCACAACACCGCCGGGATTGCTTTTGCCCGCGCCGATCAAACCAACAATGCTTTGATTTTTTTTGCGCCCACGCTTCTTTTCCAAAGTTGGAAAAACTTCGTTGATCCTTAAAAAAGCCTTCAATCGATCGTCCCATTGTTGAAGAAGCTGTTGCCGGTGAACCAGAATCAAGGTATTAATCTTACGTTCGGCAATCATCCTTGCTGCAATCACCGTTTTACCGAAGGCGGTTGTTGCCGAAAGAACACCATTGTTATACTTTAGCAGTTCCTCAACGGCTTTGGCCTGATCATCACGGAGCTCTCCTTTAAAATCCACATCAATGTTTTTCCCGTTTTGTGTTTTATCCAAAAAGTCCACGCGCACATCCACGCCGGCTAAAAGCGTAACAATGTCCTGTTCGCAACCTCTCGGCAGGCAAAGATAATCGCCTGTTTCATCGCAGCAGGAAATGATTCTGCTTTTTCCATAAGTTGATAATCTCATCGCTTGAGCTTTATAGAAATCCGGATTCTTAAACGCCGCCAACCGCTTCAACGCATTGAGACCTTTAGGGGAAATCCCTGCCTTGGGAATATAAATCATATTCGCCAGGACGAGAGTCACGGCACTTGGAAAATCGCGCGCCGCAAGATAAATCGGACGTTTGGGTTCCCATGGTTTCTCAGTTTCCTCTTCATCCTCTTTTCGTAAATCACCCAATTCGTCAGGAACGCTTAAGCGCATCGAAAGCAAAATGACTGTTTCTTCGGATATTCTGGAAATTGAGGACAGGTATTCCCATTGATTGCCGTAAGGCTGAAAAACCTCGTCCAGGAATACACTGTTGCCCGTTTCCCGCGCTTTCTTCTGTAACGGCAGAGCAATCAAATTCCCCAGGCCCCCTTTGGGCAGAGTATCCTGGTTGGGAAACAACCGGTCATAGGATTTGAAGGATATTTCATGGTTTCTGCTCATGGCCTGAGTGATTAACGTAGAACCGAATTTTCGGGCAAGTGTTGCGGTGATTGGATTTTCAAAAAAGAACCAGATATGCGCGCCATTGCCCGAACGGGATCGCTCCAGCGCAACCGGGATATTGAAGGATTGACACACCGAAGAAAAGGATTGCACATCTCTTTGCCATCCGTCTTTGTCAAAATCGATGGCCAGAAAACGGCAGGTCTCATCCGCAAGCAACGGATAAATTCCAATGACGGCATTCCCGCGCAGATGTTCCTCGATCACCTGATCCGTCAATTCATCATAAATTCGGCAAGCACATTCCGCGCATTTGACTTGAGGCTTGCGACATAAACCTGATTTCCACTCATTGCGGCAAACCGGAACATATCCCTGTTCACCTTTTTTGTTTTGCCATCGTTTGGCATAAACATCATCTCTGCCGGCAAACAATGATCTGAACAATTTGATTTTTTCCTGCGGGGAAATCTCTGCCGGCGATACTGTTACAGCGGAGATGCGATCTGATTGTTCCTCAGCATCCGCCGTTTGAATTTTGTTGTCTTGACAATGCCGGGAAGGACAAATATTGTTCAATTCCGCTTTGAGTCGCGCGTTTTCCTTCATCAAGGAATCGTTTTCGGCAATCAACGCCTTATATTTTTCCAGAAGCTTGTTGTTGTCCATCGGATTACCGGATGCTTTCGGCCACCTGCTTCAAATAATCATCAAATGTCACGGTAAAGATCTTCCGGGTCAGTGGAACAGATTCCTCTGATAGAGATAGAATTAAACCGTTATGAATCTTCAATTTTGAAAACAGTTCCTGAAAGCGGGCGATATTTGATCCCATGCGCAGATTGGGGGTCTGATGAAACTTAATTTCCACGGGTGTGACCGTTTCAAACGATTCCTCAATCAGCAAATCAACTTCAAGATTGTTGTTTGTTCGCAAGTAAAACAGATTTCCTCTGCGACCCCGGTTAAAAAACAACTTGATGGTTTCCGCAATGCAGAAATTTTCAAAAAGCGGACCGGCCAGGGGGCCCTTTAATAAATGATCCGCATCCCGAATGCCGGTCAGATAGCAGACCAGCCCAATGTCCAGAAAATAGACTTTGGGCGATTTCGTAATCCGCTTGCCCAGATTTCCATAATATGGAGGCAGCAAATAAATAATTCTCCCTGCTTCCAGAATGGATAGCCAGCTTTTGACCGTCGGCACACTGATTCCCAAATCATTGGCAAATTGGGACATATTCAATATCTGCGAACATCGGCTGGCCAGAAGCTGGATAAAATGCTGAAAGCTGCTTAAGTTGCCGATATTGTGCAAACTGCGCACATCCCGCTCCAGATAGGTTTGCACATACGCGCCCGCCCACGTGGACACATCGAGCTCGGCATTCAATGCAGGTTCGGGATAAGATGTCCTAATCGCCGCATGCACAAAAGATTCCCTGGTGTTATTCAGGAAAATGGACGTTCTTTTTTCTTCAACGGAAAAAGGCAGCAAATCCAGAAGCGCTATCCGGCCGGCAAGGGAGTCGCTCAGATTTTTAATCATGGGAAATTGTAGGGATCCCGTGAACACATATGCACCCATGGCGTCCCGATGCTGATCGACGCGCATTTTGATGTAAGACATCAGCTGTGGTGCCCACTGAATCTCATCAAGAATAACGTTTTGGCCTGCCGTATCCAGAAAAAGATGCGGATCGGAAAGGGCACGCTGCCGGGCCAGTGGATCATCCAGTGTAATGTAATTGTACCCTTGTAGAGTATTCATCAGAAGCGTGGACTTTCCTGACTGACGCGGGCCGGTTACGGCCAGACAGGGAAAGGTTTTAATACTTCGTTGAA
>DAOLNX010000067.1:0-18794 GCA_035416785.1 Smithellaceae bacterium
CAACTCGGTTTTCCGGTATCATGGCCGACCTCCTGTTCTTGTTTTTGGTAAACAAATAACAAAGTCAGGTTATTTTGTCAAATACTTATCTCGCTATATATCGTAGTAGGGCTAAATACCTGGAAAGGAACTTGTTCGCCCGCTATATGACGTGGCCTTCTTTATTCAGATGATTTTGGCCTTGTTTCTCGCCGGTGATGACAGACGCGTCTGATGTAGTTTTCCGTATAGATGATTTCAGCAATTTGAGATTCTCTTGATGTGTTTTTCTACGGATTCTTTAATGATTATCCCCCGTTTCACATCCTGCGCAGATTCCAGGAGCGTCGCCTCCAATTCGCACTCCCGTAAATAATTATATTTCTCAATAGGCAAAACGACAAACTTGTTTTGCCCCCGAATCGTTATAATCACTTCCGCGCCGTCGGCCGTTTGATCCTCAAGGATAGAGACCCCTGGTTTTCAATTCATTGGCTGTAATGGTTTGAGCCATTTTCAATCATTCTCTTATTAGTACTATAGTTGGTTCTATTCATAATGCTATGGTTGTTTTTTCAACAAATAGATTTTATTCTGGAAAAAGATCGATCTTAAATTCCAGAAAAGAGGTTGAATGAATTGCCCGTAATGAAAAAGCCCTCGATATTGCTGTGGGCTTTTTCATCGGACCAGATCATGATGGGATGGGGAGTTGATGGCGTGTGGTGGCGGTACCTGGATTTGAACCAGGGACACTACGGATATGAGCCGTATGCTCTGACCAGCTGAGCTATACCGCCGATAAGTCAATTAGAGCACCATCCGGTGAGCTTCATACCGAAGAATCAAACATTTGTCAATCATTGTTTGCCAAAATCTATTGGGGAATTTCCAATTCATAAACCACAATTACACTACGTTCGATGATGGAGGTGCCTACAGATTTCACCAGGGCCAGAACAATTTCCGGCTTGCCGTCATTGTCGACGTCCTTGAAACAGTAATCGGCAATATACCCGTTGATTTTGTTGGTTCTCCAGTTTTCAGCCATCCCCAATCCGTCCCATTCGAGGTTATAGATTTCGCTGGAGGTGAAAAGCTTAAGATTTTTAAATATCCTGCCGACGGATGACAGATTTTTTACGATAATCATTTCTTTTTTCCCGTCTTTGTTGGTGTCGAACGTCAGAATGCGTAAATTGGCAAAAGTGCCGTCAGGTTGGTCAGCCTGTCCAGATTGAGATTTTTGTTTATCGAAATTATCCAGATAGTTGTTGCTTCCGCCATATTGCGTGTCGCTTCTCCAGATGAGTTCGGTGGGAGAAAAACCGAAGGATAGTATGCGCCAGAGAGGTTTGTTGTTTTTTTCCATAATCATTAAATAGTCCAGTTCATCCAGAGCAAATATTTTCTCACTTGCACCCGTGCCCAACGTATCGATGGTTAAACCGTAAATGGATAGACCGACGGGAATTTTCAATTTGTCACCGGAAATGTATTTTCCGTCTTTGACGATGATTTCATAAATTTGAGAATCAAATACTTTTTCCATGCCATATGGCTGTCCCATAAGCATTGGGACTCCTGAAGGGGTATCAATTACACGAAGAAAATACCGGATGTCGGAGTCCATCAACTTGTAATCGCCATCCTGGTATTGAAGAACGAATGAATTGAGTACTTTATTGTTTAATGAAGAGATGATAATTTCCGGTGTGCCGTCTTTGTTGATATCTGCGACATCCACAGAGATATATTTGTGGTAGCGTTTTCCTTGTATCTCTTTGATTAACTTCAGATTTTGGTCCATTTTCGCATAGACATACACATTATGGGCATCAATGGTGACCACTTCATTTAAGCCATCTTTATTGACATCACCAATGTCCATTCCGATAAATTCCGTTTTAAATTCCTGGCTCATCCAGAAGCCTTTTTTGCGATCCAGTGGATCGTGAGAGTTGATAAATTCTGGATTGATCATGGAAGTCAGTGTTCCTGTTTTCCCCGCAGCTTTCATGGAGGCAATGATTTGTGCTTCGCGTGAAATTCCGGGTGCGGGAGGGGGAGAAGTTACGGATGATGCCGGAACGACCGGAGATGCAACGGTTGCCGGAGATGCCGATGTCACCGGAGTAGCTCCAAGAATATGCTGAACAATGCGTTGAGAAAAATCGTTCATCTTCGGTATGACATCGTCAAGGTTTGCTGACTGTGAAGAAATGGCAAGGTCGGATTTGCCGCCTGCCATATCGGTCAGTTTCCCGTCAATGCTGATACTGCTGCCAAATTTGGTAATGCTGCCCCATACGACATAATCGGATTTTAACTGTCGGCCGATATTTTGCACCTCCAATAAACTTAAATCTTTTACCCCCAGTTTTTTGATGGATTCCTGAACAACATCCTTGCGTGAAACCTCAATTTTATCGGGAACGGCAATTCGACTGATTAGCATATCGCCGATGCCCTGACGGACATAGTCGAGATTTTCCGCGCTATGCAGTGTAAAAGGCAAAACCGTCACGGTGAATTTTTCTTTTGCCCATAGGTTGACTGAAAAAAGAGCAACCATAGCAGTTAGGCAAAAAAATATAGAAATTGATTTTCTCATATAACTCTCCCGTATTTGCTGAATTCTTGAAATCGAGAAACATTTAACACTTTAAAAATGATTATTCAAGGTTGTTTAATGGATTGTTTTTCGTAAAAACCCGATTTATGAATTTCTTCTGTCAGCCATGCGGTCCAGGTGGATATACCGTCGCCGGTTTTGGATGAGGTTTCAAAGATTGCAATGTGGGGATTCAACGCGCGGGCGCGTTCACGGCAGGCCTTCACATTAAAGTCGGACAGGGGGAGATAATCCGTTTTATTGATCAGCAGGACGTTGGATATCGTGAACATTAAAGGATATTTCAACGGCTTGTCGTCACCTTCGGGGATGCTCAAAATCATGGCGTTTAAAATTGCGCCCGTGTCGAATTCGGCAGGACAGACCAGATTGCCGACATTTTCGATAATAATCACATCAAGAGAGGATAAATCAAAGGCTTCCAGCCCCTTTTGGACCATAGCGGCGTCAAGATGGCAGAATCCACCGGTTCGAAGCTGAACCGAAGGAATGCCTGCACTGGCGATTTTTTCAGCATCCACCATGGAGTCGATATCCGCTTCCAGCACACCAATTCGAAATCTGTCCTGCATTTGCGCAACGGTTTTCAAAATGAGGCTGGTTTTACCGGATCCTGGAGAGGACATAAGGTTGATCAGAAAGACTTTCTTTTGTTTGAGCACACTTCTCAATTCATCGGCGCTTTTCTTGTTATCTGTGAGTATCTCCTCCTTGATGTCGATCAGTCGGATTTCCTGCATTATTCCACCTCCATGTTTTTGATGTAATATTCACGACCGGCAATAAGGTCCATCTGCTTGTTTCCGCAAACTGTGCAAACAATATCCTGTAATCTCTTTTTATCCGCTTCCATGGAGGTTCCACACGCCTGACACTTAAAAACTACAGGTATCCATCGTATTTTCAATTCCGCATTTTCCGCAACTGTTCCACGGCTGAGATAATCAAAATAACGCTGCATCCATTCCGCTTCCAGATCACTCAGCATGCCGACTTCCAGATGGATGACGCGAATCTTCAGAACATGATGTTTCTGTGCCTGCGTTAAGACAATATCCAGAATGCTTTTCATCACTGGCAATTCGTGCATTCGTTCCTCCAATACATTACTATGGTGGCTGATGTGACCATGATTACGCTGATCTTGCAATGAAATTTTGATGATATTATTTTAGAACCTCATAAATCTTGACAGTCTTTTTCTTTTTAATGTATTGTGACCCACCATCAAGAAAGGAAAAACTATGGAAAAAGCACTATTAACCTATGAAGGCCGAACACATGAGATGCCGGTTATTGAAGGAACGGAAGGAGAAAAAGCCATTGATATCTCCAAATTAAGAGAGGATAGCCATCTGATTACGCTGGATGTCGGTTATCAGAATACCGGATCCTGCACATCGGCGATCACTTTCATCGACGGCGATAAAGGAATTTTGCGGTACCGCGGCATCCCGATCGAAGAGCTGGCAGAAAAAGCCAGTTTTACAGAAGTGGCTTATCTTCTGATATATGGTGACCTACCAAATAAAGCTCAGCAGCAGTTGTTTTCTCAACGTCTGACACAGAATTCGATGATTCATGAAGAAATGTTGCGTTTCTTTGACGGTTTTCCTCCGACGGCTCATCCGATGGCCATTCTGGGAACAATGGTGAACGCTCTTTCGGTTTATTATACAGACTACTTCACGGAAAGCTTCCAGGCGGAGACATTCGATCTGATGGCTGCGTCTCTGATTTCCCGGATACGAACCATTGCCGCTTATTCTTACAAGCACAGCATCGGCCATCCCCATGTTTACCCAAAACGGGATCTGAAATATGCATCAAACTTTCTTTACATGATGTTTGATTCGCCGGTAAATCCTTATATTCCGGACCCGGACATTGAAAAAGCACTTTCCACTCTTCTGATTCTTCATGCCGACCACGAACAGAATTGCAGCACGTCCACGGTTCGCTTGGTTGGCAGCAGCATGGTCAACTTATACGCTTCCATCTGTGCCGGTATTTGCGCGCTTTGGGGGCCGCTGCATGGAGGGGCAAACCAGAAAGTCATTGAGATGCTGGAAAATATCAAAAAAGACAATCTATCGATTCAACAATGTATTGAGTCGGCCAAGGACAAAAGTAGCCGAGTCCGTCTGTTCGGTTTCGGACATCGTGTGTACAAGAATTATGATCCGCGGGCATTGATTTTAAAGGAATATTGCACAAAAATCTTCAGGAAAAATAATTATGAAGATGATTTGATTCATATTGCCATGGCGCTGGAAGAGGCAGCGCTCAAAGATGATTTTTTTGTCGAACGAAAGCTTTATCCCAACGTCGATTTCTACAGTGGCATTCTATACCGGATGATCGGTATTCCAACAGATATGTTTACGGTCATGTTTGCCATTGGCAGGTTGCCTGGAATGATTGCTCAGTGGAAAGAAATGCATGATTCCGTGCCGCTGAAAATCGGCAGACCAAGGCAAATCTATACAGGCAATACACTCCGTCAATATATTCCGCTGGAGGAACGCCCGTGAGGAAAAGAAGGCGGTGAAAAGCTTTTTCGAAAACGGAAATAAAGTTTTCCGTGTCGGAATTTCGTAAAGAGATATGATCCTTTACTCGTGACGCAAGGCATCAATGGGATTCATGAGCGATGCTTGGTATGCCGGATAGAAACCGAAAAAAATCCCGACCAAACCGGAGAAGCCAAGCGACATTACAATGGAAACCGGTGAGATGAGGATGGTCCATTCGGTCAGAAAAGAAAGCATTTCGGCGACGATAACTCCTGTCAGAACCCCGGCCAGACCGCCAATGAGTGAAAGAATCAGTGCTTCAATGAGAAATTGCGTGCGAATGTCCCAGGATTTCGCGCCGACAGCCATACGAATACCGATTTCACGTGTTCTTTCCGTTACTGACACCAGCATGATATTCATGATGCCGATGCCGCCCACCATCAAGGAAACGCCGGCAATAGCCGCCAGCAGGAGAGCCATAACGTGTGATGACTGTTCCGCCATCTGCATCATCTGTGTCAAATTACGGACAGAAAAATCATCTTCCTGATTCGCCGCAATACGATGCCTCTGGCGGAGGAGATCTCGGATTTGTGTTTCCGCACGGCTGAGGTCTTCCGTGCTTACGGCCTTCACCATAATCGACCGGACGCTTCCAGGAAAATGTCTGCCGAAAAGGTTTCTTTGCGCGGTCGTTACCGGCACATAAATGATGTCGTCCTGGTCCTGTCCCATAAAGGACTGACCTTTTGATGCAAGAACGCCGATCACGGTAAACGGCACTTTTTTAATCCGGATGGATTTGTAAAGAGGATCATCATTTCCAAAAAGATTATCCACCACAGTTTGTCCCAATATACAAACTTTAGCGGCGCCACGGATGTCCTGATCGTAAAAATTCCGGCCGGAAAACAGCATCCAGTCCCGAACATCCAGCATGCCTTCATTGGTGCCGATTACACTGGTCGCCCAGTTTTGATTACCATAGACAACTTGTGAACTGCCATTTAATACGGGAGCCGTGGTGGATACTGAGGAGCACTCTTGTTTCATAGCGTCTGCGTCGGCGACGGTCAGATTCTGTGAGGATCCGCTGCCTAGGCGGATGCCGCCGGAGGTGAAAGAACCGGGAATGACGATAATCAAATTACTGCCGACTGTGGCAATTTGCTCAGATATTTTATTGCTGGCGCCCTTTCCTACCGCCAGCATGGTAATTACCGCCGCCACGCCGATGATGATACCTAGCATAGTCAATGCCGAGCGCATCTTGTTGACCCTGAGGGCGCGCAGGGAAATTTTTAAGGTGGAATAAAAATTAATCATCGCTGGTTTTCCCTGTCACTGACGATCTTACCATCCAGAAAACGAATAATCCTTTTGCTGTAAGCGGAAATATCCGGTTCGTGCGTGACCAGAACAATAGTAATTTTTTTTTCTTCATTGAGTCGAACAAAGAGTTCCATAATTTCAATGCTGGTTTTGGTATCTAGATTTCCCGTGGGTTCATCAGCCAAGAGAAGAGGTGCGTTGTTGACCAGAGCACGAGCAATGGCCACACGCTGTTGCTGTCCTCCGGAGAGCTGATTGGGCTGATGATGTTGTCGTGTCTCCAGTCCCAGGAGTTTGAGCGCTTCCCGGGCGCGGTTTTTATGATCTTTGGGGTGATTTTTACTGTAAAGCAGGGGCACTTCAACATTTTCCAGTGCCGAGGTGCGCGCCAGAAGATGAAAACCCTGAAAGACAAAACCGATTTTTTCATTGCGGATTTGGGCCAGATCATTTCGTCCCATCTGGCTGACGTCAATGCCATCGAGGAAGTATCGTCCGGCGGTGGGCTCATCCAGACAACCGATAACATTCATAAATGTTGATTTACCCGAACCGGAAGGTCCCATCACTGCCACAAATTCTCCTGGATCAATTTGTACACAGACTCTGTCCAAGGCGTGAACAACGCTGTCGCCCACATCATATCTCTTTTCCAGTTGCTGCGTATTGATTAAAGCCATGATTTCTAGAACCTTGGGCCTGGTGGGGGGCCTGACTGACTGTTTGATTTTTGTTGATTGCTTTTTACCTCGACGATAATATGATCTCTTTCAGATATTTTTCCCGAAATCACTTCCGTATACTTATTGTCGCTGATGCCGAGTGACAGCAGGATCCGCCGCGGTTTCTTGTGCTCAAGAATCCATACGCCAGTACCTTTCGGCGGTTTACCGCCCACACGGGCAGTATCCGGCATTTTCACGCGCAGCGCGGCATTGGGAACACGCAAAACATTTTTTCTGTTGTCTGTGACAATCGATACATTTGTTGTCATGCCCGGTTTCAGTTTCAGATCGGGATTGTCCACATTGACCATGACATCGTATGTGACCACATTTTGCACGGTGGTCGGCGCGTTGCGGATTTCGGAAACCTTGCCGTGGAAAGTGATTTCCGGATACGCATCCACGGTAAAGGTGACGGGTTGATTCATTTGTATACGGCCGATATCTGCTTCATCGATATCGGTATTGATCTGCATTTTGGTTAAATCCTGGGCTATGCTGAAAAGCGTCGGCGTCTGGAAACTGGCTGCCACTGTTTGACCAACGTCAATGCTGCGCGATATAACCGTGCCGTTGACCGGCGAAAGAATCCGCGTGTAGCGAAGATGGGTTTGAGCCAGATTCAGGGAGGCTCGGGTCTGTTCGACCTGGGCCGAAGAAGCTTTCACCTGGGCCTGTGCGGAAAGATAATTGGTTTCGGAGGTGTCCAAATCACTTTTAGCAATGAAGTTTTTACCGAATAGGATTTTATTTCGCTCTAAAGTAATCTTTGCGTCACGCACGGCAACTTTGGCCTTTTCCAGATTGGCCTCGGCTAGCATAAGATTTGCCCGGGCCTGGGCAACCTGTGCCTCAAATGTCGAGGGATCTATCTGGGCCAGCAGCTGGCCCCGAACAACGCGGGAATTGAAATCAACAAAAAGCGCTTGAATGGATCCGGAGACTTGCGTGCCCACGGATACTGTCGTGATTGCATTGACGGTTCCCGTGGCAGAAACGGAAGCACGGATATCTCCGCGGTCCACTACTTGGGTGACGTATTCCGGGCCTTTCTGGTTGGTTTTGAAAAAGAAAAACAAACCGGCCGTGAATGCTGCAAGAATGAGACAGACAATGGCTATTTTTTTCACTGGGAAATATTCTCCTTTTTTCTTCTCATGATTAAAGACCGGAATGTAAGCAATTTTCTGGGTCCGTGATTGTTGGCACACGGAATGTTGCCAATAGCCATGTTGAGCTTGTCCTTTGTAGGTTTGTTCTGAACTGACCTCATTTTCCGGTTCCGATCGCTTTTTCCAAACGGGCCTGAGCTGCTGAAAAATCAGACAGGGCCGTTATATAGGTCATTTTGGCATTGTTGAGTTTGATCATTGCATCCGTGATTTCAATGGAACTGCCAACGCCTGTGGCATAACGACCCCGGGCGAGCTCCAGCGTTTCTTCTGCCTGCCGCACAGTGATTTTTCCGGCTGCAATTCGCTCAAATGCTTCGTGGCGGTTCAGCCAGGCGGTTTGAACCTCAAGATGAATTCTCTGCCAGAGCAGGTCTTCGTTGGCACGGGCGATGTCCAGATTGGACCGTGCCTCATCCACTGCGAATTTTGTTGAAAAGCCGGAGAAAAGCGGAATATTCAGAGTGATTCCCGCGCTCCAGGATGGATTCATCGAGTAGTCGTCTCCGGCATACCCGTATCCGGCATTGCCGGAAAGCACCGGTAGATAGCCTTTTTTCTGAAGGTCTATGCTTCTTTCCAACGCGGATTTTTTCAGGCGAGTGGAAAGAATATCCGGCCGGTTTTCGTAAGCCTGCGACAAAGCCGAATCAAGGGACATTTCTGTGCTTTCCAGATGAAATTCTTCTTGCACATCATAATCTGGAACGGCCGTGACTCCCATGGATTTATTCAGGGCGGCCCGAGCTACACGCAAGGCGTTCAGCGCGGAAATCAACTGAATGCGGGCATTGCTGAGATTGACTTCCGCGCTCGTTACATCGATTTTTGAACTTCTTCCAGTTTCAAAAAAAGTCTGTGCAATTTCATAATGCTGCTGGAACTGATTTACCGTTTCCTCTGCGACGGTGCTGCTCATCCTTGCTTTCAAAAAAACATAGTAAGCCTCTTTGGTGTTCAAAATGACAGACATGGTTACATCCTCGGCATCTGCATCTGCAGATTGCTTATTCAAAGACTGAACATCTACCGATGCAGATGTTTTACCGAAGTCGAAGAGGGTCTGGTTGAGGTTCAGAGAATTGGAATAGCTGTTGTAAGGATCGCTGCGGAGCGAAGAAGAAGGCGGGCCGATCCGGGAATAGCCGGATTGAAGGGACAACTGAGGATAATAGCCGGAGCGGGCCTGGCCGATTTTACTTTCTGACTGTCGGACGACATGGGATGCCGCAATCATGGAAGGATGATTCTTTAGTGCTATGTTGATGCATCGCTTGAGAGTCAGGATATCGTCTTTTGAAATGTCCTCCGACGCCCAGAGGCAATGGCTAAAAATGAGAATCAGGAACATCGGCAACAGGATTTTTTTCACCAGCAAATGTTCTCCTCGTTTTTTTGATATATTGAAACCCTGTTGGTGTTGGACTTCCAGAAAGGTGAACACACTGACTGCTTATGTTTGTCAATTGTATTCATCTGGCAGCGCCATTTCCGTAAGTTACAATCAAGATTTATGCCATGCTGATATTACGAAGTAAAATATAAACTTACGGATAACATGATTTTATGGGTGCAGTCATCTGGATAGATTTTATCCATATAAGTAACCAGTTGGATAAATTGTATCCAGTGTTTTTGGTCGAGGATTCATGCAAGATAGTCATATTGCCCAAAAAGACAAAATGACACCGTTTCTGTTTTTTCGTCCTTTGACAACAGGATTGGCTTATTGCTGTCATTCGGAAACGCGCCAACCTGCTTTGCGCTGCCGGGCAGGGAGAAACCGACCATTTTTCCAGCCCCGTCTCCCGACCGGCCCGCTTTTTTTATTGCCGATGTAGCAGATTGGTGAAAGATTTTGGGAATACCTTTTCTATGACATGTTGATCGTGTGAAGCTTCAAGAGGAAATCCTTGAATTTATCCTTTGTGGTTTCCTTGATGGATTCCAGGTGAACCACGATGGCTTTGTTATAAAAAGTATATCCATCTTCAATTCTTTCCGGATTCTCATCATCATCAATAAAACGAGCCATGAATTGCATTGCGGCTTTCTTTGCCCCGCTTTCGTCATCTGCTGTAATCAGATAATGGTGACGATTCATATCCTCTTCTTCCGTTTCGCTAATCTTAACCCAGTAATCAGGCATATTCTTCTCCCGTTTTGAAGTGTGGCCATAGATACAGGATTGGTGGAAATTAGTCAACTATGAATCGGTAGAAATTTCCAATTCTTGCTCCAGCGCCAACCATTCTTCCACTTTATTCCGGATTCTCTGTAGGCCTTCGGCAGAATCCGATTCAAAACGCAGTACCAGTGCCGGCTGCGTGTTGGATGCGCGTACCAGCGCCCATCCGTCAGCAAAAGGAATGCGAACGCCGTCAATTTCGATCAGGTTTGGTATGTGTCGGCAGCGTTTACGAATCTTTTCAACCAAAATTTTTTTTTGGTCATCGTCACAGTGCAGTCGTATTTCAGGTGTGGCGAATGTTTTTGGCGTATCGGCAAGCAGAGCTTCGATGGTCTGATTCGATTCGGAGAGAATTTCCAGCAAGCGCAATGCGGCATAAATGGCGTCATCATAGCCGAAGTGACGGTCGGCAAAGAAGATATGACCACTCATATCACCGCCCAGCAGGGCTTTTTCATCTCGAATCTTGGATTTTAGCAGGGAATGGCCGGTTTTCCACATAATCGCATGTCCCCCGTTTTTTTCGATATCGTCAAACAGAGTTTGCGAACATTTTACTTCACCGATAATGGCTGATCCTGGATGTTTTTTCAAAATGGAGCGGGCGAACAGCAAAAGCAATTGATCTGCCCAGATGACTTCGCCATTATGATCAACTACGCCGATGCGGTCTGCGTCTCCGTCAAAGGCGATTCCTACATCTGCTTTTGTTTCGGTGACTGTTGATATCAGATCCTGAAGATTTTCCAAAACAGAAGGATCCGGAAAATGATGTGGAAAGCGGCCATCCGGATCGCAATGGAGGGCTGTGACTTTACAGCCCAGTTGATTCAGAAGGGGCAGCGCGAATTGACCACCGACACCATTTCCGGCATCCAGGACGACATGAAGTTTATTGGATATGGTAATATGAGAAAACAGGTGATTCTGGTAAGCCTCTGTAATATTGATTTGACTGGCTTGGCCTCGTCCGGATATATAACTTCCTGATTCCATTATTTTTTTTAAACATTGAATTTCAGTGCCATAAATGGCGTCATGGCCGATACATATTTTAAAACCGTTAAACTCCGGAGGATTATGGCTTCCGGTGACCATAACACCACCACCTGCTCCGCAGTGCCGGATGGAGAAATAAAGCATTGGGGTTGGACATAGTCCGATATCGATCGTATCCAGTCCAGAGGCATTCAGACCGGATATTAAATAGCCGGAATAGGCTTCTGAACTCAATCGGCAATCCCGTCCCACGGTCATGGTTTTAATATTTCTTTTTAAGGCGTAAGCGCCGATAGCGCGTCCCAAATTCACAATGAAAATCTCATTGAGATCCTGATCGACAATGCCCCGTACATCACATTCACGAAAAACATTCGGATTCACAATATTTGACCTCAATCCTGCTTTTTTCAAAACCGGTTTCAACGGATCAGCGTAATATAATTGAAAACGGGGGATGTCAATCAGATTAACTCTAAAATATCGGGTGCCTGACGCAATACCAAGTCTGCGCCTGCATCTAGAAAATCCTGTTTGTGAAAATGGCCCGAGAGAACACCTGCCGAAAAGGTACCGGCATTTTTTCCGGTTTGGATATCCAGGGGATGGTCGCCCACCATCATGGAATTCGTTGCGCTGCCTCCCAATCTGGCAATTGCCAGATTGATTTGTTCCGGGTGCGGTTTGACCTGTCGGACATGATCACGGCAGATCACTACCTGGCAATAGTCGGAGATGTCCGGAAAAATGGTTTTGACGGCTTCGGAGCAGTTTCTGGTAATAATTCCGGCGGCAATGGAATGCTTTCGGAGATTGGAAAACAGATCCTTGGTTCCAGCGAACAAAGCTCCTTGTCGAGCGGCGTCCAACTCGATATTCTGAATTATCCGGAATGCCTCTTGACGGAATGTATCCGCCTTGCATGATGATTGTTTTTCCAGAACGGTGCCTGCTTCTTCGATCATTTCCAAGGCGAAACGGTGATCCAGGTATTTGTCAGCCAATCCATAGCGAACAATTAAATCCGCAATTGAGCGTCGCATTTTCTGAAAATCAATGGTCAATTCGGCAAGTGTTCCGTCAAAGTCAAAAATGATCGTATTGATTTCCTTGGAATGAAACCGGATAAAGGCCATATCATCGGGGCCTTCCGGCGTAGTTGCGGTTCAGAATTTTTTGTACGGAGCGTCGGGGCGAGGGTACGGAAAAAGCATCAGAGGCAATAATCTTCAGAAAATTGGTCAGAATGTTGAATGTAGCTCCCCATAGAACATCATCAGCACCATTACCGTCCGGAAGAACAAGACAGGGAGTATGCCAAGAAGCGGATGAGTCGGAATTTTTGGGATCGACGCAAACTTCCAGCATTGCATAATTGGAAGGCTCGAAGAAGGAGCTGATCGGAATATCCAGCATTTTTTCTACCTCATCGCTTAAGCAAGGTGTATAAGGTTCCTTGACAAGGGCGACGACCGGAAAAATGGTGCGCGAAAACAACGTCAGAGAGTAAGAGGGCAGAGCGCCCAGAAATCCAACATTGAGCGGACTGAGGCCGATTTCTTCCCACGCTTCCCTGAGGGCGTTCATCAGAAAAAGACGGATCAGAAAAGCCGTTTGTTCATCTGTTCCGGGAAATCTGCGTAATGATTTATCATTTACAAAGCGCACCATATCCGTTTTCAGTAAAATGTGTTCCAGCATGTGATCCGTCGAAATCTCCAGCATGCCTCCCGGGCAACTAATATCGCCTGCCTGAGCGACATTTGCCGAGCGTTTGATCAGTTGAAAGGCGTATCCGCAATGATTCTGATAATGCAAAAGCACAACTACGCCCGCCTTCAGATGCCGAATTCCATCTTGGTTGGAACGTTCGATCTGGTTGTGTTTTTCCTGGAAATCAACCAAGGTGCTGTTCAATTTGTCCAGAACCAAAGACGGAAACCATTCTTTTTGCTGGAATAAGGTTACGTTCATCATTTTTTATGCTCATTCCTTTCATTCCTCACTTCAACAGATTCGCAATCATGTCATTATACCATCTGCTGTGGGGAAAAAGATGGATGAATCCGCAATGGCCACCGAAACGCTGTCGGGAAATGGTGAGATACTCGTTGTCTTGAAGAGAACGGAAATCTTCGAGTGCGATTACCGGGTCATCTTCGGAGATAAAAATATTGACCGGAACCCGAAGATTTGAAAACGACTGTCCGGTCAGGGTATAGAGTTTGAAGTATTCGTGATAAGATTTGAATTCCGGCATATATTCCATGATATCCGAAGTGAGGTCGATACAGGTTCCAGCTTGAAGCATTTGTGTGAAATCGTATTTTTGGGGAAACAGCTGCATCTTTTTACGAAGTGACCTACGCCACTTTTTCAGAAAATACTTTCGATAAACTGGCAATGCGCTGTCAATGGTTTGAGTCGTTTTATAGGGATCCAAAGGAGGACTGACGGCAAAAACATGCGCCATATTGGTGATCGGCGTCAGAGAATTCTGAATCGCAATTCTCAATGCAAAATTGCCGCCAAGAGAAAAACCTAATAAATAAAAAGGCATATCTTGAAAATTTTGCGCCAGGGCTGATACGGCGTCAAAGGTCTCCTTAAGCAGGGCGCCATGAAACAGTCCTTCGTTCAAATGATGAGAATCGCCGTGATCCCTTAAATTCAAACGGCATACCGACAAGCCCCGGTCATAAAAAAAGGAAGCGGATGCAAGAACATAGGCTGAAGAAGAAGAGCCTTCCCATCCGTGAATAATCGTCATCAAGCCCCGGGCCCGGGGATGTCTTGACAGATAAGCCAGAAGTCTTGATCCACCGGGCGTTTCGATGATTTGTTGGCGCGAATTATCCAAAAAGGCGGCACGGGAGGGAGCCAAGAAATGAGCGCTGGCCAAGATTGACTGAACATGCCGGTTTTTCAGGACCCCCCCTGGTTGGAATGTTGACGGAATACTTGCCTTTTGGGTGTTCATGGTCTTGTATTTAAACGATATATTTAATTCCGGCGCCATTCATGATCTAGGCATACAGCGCTTCGATCCGGTCTTTGAGCCTATCCAGCACTACCTTGCGTTTGAGTTTCATCGTCTGCGTCAGAGTGCCGTTTTCCAGGCTGAATGGTTCAGAAAGCAGAATGAATTTCTTCGGAATTTCGTAACCGCCGAATTTTCCTTCCAATTGCTTGGTAACCGCTTGACTGATCATATCTACAACTTCCTGACGTTCAATCAAATCCTTGGGATCGGCCGGCAAGCCTTTTTCTTTGGCGTATTTGCCTAAAACCTCAAAATCGGGAACAATAATGCAAATGTTGAAAGGGCGGTTAACGCCATAAATCACGGCCTGCTGAACCCAGGGAATAAGACAAATTTCTTCCTGCAGAGCGTTGGGAAAACAGAATTTCCCGTTTTCCAGCTTATACTGTTCCTTAATACGCCCGGTGATGAAAAGATAGCCGTCCTTATCCAGACGTCCGCGATCTCCGGTTCGGAAGCCCCCGTCAGGAGTCATAACCGCCTTGGTATCTTCCGGACGATTGTGGTAGCCTTTCATGACATTGGGCCCATAAACAATGATTTCGCCGTCGTTTGCTCCTTCTTCCACCACGGATGAATCAATGACTACCTTAACCTTATCGATGGGTCTGCCCACGCTGCCCAGACGATAAGCCAGTGATCCGTTCATCGTGACGCCTGGTGTTGTTTCCGTCAGACCGTAACAATCATAGATGGGAACGCCAATATCGAAAAAGAATCTAGCGATTTCGGGATTGGTCGCGGCGCTTCCGGTCATGGAACCGATAAGACGGCCGCCCATACGTTCCCGGATTTTAGAGAAGACCATTTTATCCGCGATTTTTAATTTGATCGTGGTGAGAAAATCGGATTGACCCTTTTGCTCAAGTTCACGCTTTCTTTTGGCTGCTTCAACACCCATGACAAACAGTGTTTTAGCCAAGCCTCCTTCTGTATTCATTTTATTCCACAAGCCGTCGTAAATTCTGTTGAAAACCGTTGGAACGGCGATAAGAAATGTTGGGCGAATTGCGACAATGTCGTTGATGATGGTTTTTGCGCTTTCCGCAAGCCCCATGGCGCCGCCAAGGTGAATCATGCCAAAAAGCTCGGCCGTTTGTCCAAAAGTATGTGCCCAGGGCAAAATGGTCAGCGTTATACATTCATTTTGATATAGCTCAGGATACATTTTCAGGCCGGCATGGGCGTTGCTGGTGAAATTCCCATGGCTTAACAAAACGCCTTTCGGGTTGCCCGTCGTTCCCGAAGTATAGATCAATTCGGCAATATCGTCGGGTTTGGGAATCTGTGCTCGAATGGGTTTGGCGGCCCCCTTTTTTTCCAGGGCGGCCATGGAGTTGGGACCGTCTGAATCAATAACGAAAATATGTTTCAAGGTTGGGATATCTTTTGGAAAATCTTTTACCTTTTCATAAATTTCCGGCTTGGAAACAAAAAGAACCTTTGCCTGGCTGTCGGTAATGATGTATTTCCAGATTTGTGTCAGTTCTGCTTCATACATTGGAACAAAACGGGCTTTCAACCCCCATGTCGCAAAGGATGCCACAGGCCATTCCAGGCGGTTATTGGCGATGATGCCGACGACATCACCCGGATTGACGTTGAGTGTGGCCAAGCCGGCTCGCAAATTATCAATTCTGGCGCCCATCTGTTTATACGTTGCCCATTCGTAAATACCGTTTTTATTTTTTGTTCCAATGACGTTTCTGTCGGCGAATTTTCCCACGCTTTCATTCCACCATTCCACCAAATTATCCGGTTTGTCGAGTGTATATGTGTGCATCAAATCATCCTCCCTGATTTAGAATACGGGAAATATTTTCCCCGAGAAATGATAAAAAACTACATGTTTTTGCATAGCGTCTTCGCATATGCCATTTTGTTTGGAAAAACAATGAAAACTTGTTCAAATTTCCAAACCGCTTTTTGGAACCAGGGAAAAACGGAGAGGGGATTTCGAAAAGGATCATCGGGTATTCAGCGATGAAGGTTTTGCTAATCCTTTATTAAAAAGAATTGTTCATTTTCGTAATAAAGAAATGAAAAACAGGTCCTCCAGTCGCCTAGTGTCGCCGATGTTTTTTGTCTGCCTTTCGCTATGAATTGGTGCAGAAGCGGCTTATGGCAATGGCCCATGATGACGGCGTCATACTCGTCCTGCAATTTGATTTTGGCAAAACGATGCATTTTTTCTGCCAGGAAATCATTGTTGTTGTCGTTCATCCGCTTGCTTGCGTTTGATGATGCACCGGCCATGGTCCAGCGTAGCGAAGGGGGAATCAGGCGCTGGAAACGGTAAAAGGGTTGGCTGCGGAGAACCTTGCGAAGTGCCAAGTATCGCCAGTTGGAACGGTCAACCGTATCACCATGAGAAATCAGAACTTTTAAAGAATCCAGGCAGATGATGGCCCATTCTTCAGACACATCCATGCCCAATTCCTCTTGAAAGTATTCTTTCATGAAGAAATCATGGTTTCCTTCGCACCAGTGGATGTGAACGCCAGTTTTCTTTAATTCTACAAGCTTTTGAATAACCATCTGAAAGTCCGGATAAATGCAATTTTTATTGCAAAACCAGAAGTCAAAAAAATCTCCCAGAATATAGAGGGCATCAATTCTTCTGTTTTCCTCAGGAGAGTTATGATGAATGGGCGACTTTAAATTCCCTGCCAGAACATGGTTCAGAAACCGGAGTAATCTGACATATCGTTCGTCTGTTCTATGCTTCAAATGGACATCGGATAAAAAAACGGCTTTCATGATGATGGTATGCGCTCCTGTTGATTTTGTCCCCTCATTTTACCAGAATTCCAAATAATTGATTATAAATATTTCAGCATTGGAACGAATCCGAATTTATCAAATCCTTGACACGTCCGTGTAAAAAGACTATAGACGCACCAATCGCTAACTCAAACATTAGGCCTGGGTGGCGGAACTGGTAGACGCAAGGGACTTAAAAGACTTTTTACTGTATTATAAAATCAATTACTTACATGTTGGTGGCCGGGAATTGGCCGGTTTTTGAGCGCCCAAAGCTACTGGCATTGGCCCGTAATTCAACTTCTCCGACGCCTCTCTTAAATGCTCCGGTGAAACTTTAGCATATACCATTGTTGATTGAATAGACTCGTGCCGCATGAGTTCCTGGATAGTCTTTAGGTTTTCGCCAGACATTGCCAGGTGAGAGGCGAAGGTGTGCCGCAGGTCGTGAAATCTGGCCGATGGGACACCGGCCTTAACGCACACGGCTTTCCATTTTTGAGATACCCACGTCAAGGATTGAAAGCGGAATATCTTTCCTGTTTTATTATCGTTTCCCTGGCGTTCCAGAATGGCGCGTGCGTTTCTGTTTATTGGAATGGATGTCTCAGTCTTATTTTTCTGTTTTGGGGAGATTCTCAAGAATCCTTCAGGATGATCGACATCATACCATGTCAATCTTATCAGTTCTCCGGATCGCAATCCGGTACATGCAGAAAACAAACAGAAGTCGGAGAACTCTTGATCAGTTGATATGGCGCCGATTAATGACCTTAATTGCTCTACCGTTAAAAACCGTAGCGTCTTTTCTTCCCTTAACATCTTCGGAAAATTCCTGATCGGGCTTGCCATGTATTCCCAGGCATAGGCCTTATTCAATGCACCTTTGATGTGCCGGAGATTTTTGTTGATCGTCGGAGCCTTGAGATTTGCCCTGGACATATCAGTAATACACCGGTCAATGTGCTTCGCGGTGATATGATTTACCGGGATATTTCCGATTGATGCTTTGGCTTTTTTCAGTGCGTCGGAATAAAGACGGTAATTTTCAAGGCTGGTGGTATTTTCAATATGATAAAGGAGTTCTTCAACATAGTCAAAAAATCACTGCTGTCCCAACGTTGATTTTTGGTAGCACCCTAACTTCCTGAAATTTAGTCGAATTTGACGTAAAATGCAATTTATCGATTTGAAATTTTTTCTACGGATGTGCGAGTCTTCCTCATCACTGAATGAGGAGGCCGCAAATGAATTCCGGGAGAACAATCTTTGCCCAGTTAATGGATTTTATCCCCATATACGAGTTCCGAAAATGCGTCGATCAATACAACGGCAATCACAAGGTGATCAGTTTCTCTTGCTGGGACCAATTTCTCTGCATGGCTGTCACTCTGCGCAATAATCTGCATGAAAGGCTTGTGTATTTATCAGAATGT
>DAOLNX010000068.1:0-18219 GCA_035416785.1 Smithellaceae bacterium
CACCAGAACGTCGCCCGGCTTACGCATTGCGCTGACCTGCGTCTTTTTGCCCTTCTTGCCCTTAACGGTTTCGGTGACAGTTTTGTTTTTCAAACGAACGGGAAATCTCTGTTTCTCCACGTCATACGTTCCCAACTCCACAACAAGGTCGTCGGGGTTGAGGGGATATTCCTTTTCGGCCAGCATTTTCATGGAGCTTCGCAAATCCGCCGTTTGCGCAGACTGCTCATCGCTGATTCTTCTTTCCAGATCGTTTAATTCCTTTTCTTTAGCGCGTTCCAGTTCGGTAATCCGCTCTTCGTATCCGGCTTTTCTCTTGGCGGCTCTGGCCCGGTATTCGCTTGCGGTTTCAAATTCATCCTTGATGAGCGGTTTGAGGTTCCTCAGTGTTTGCCGCACGCCGCTGATCTCGCTGTCGTATCGTCCGGAAATGCGTTTTCTGCCGTCGCTTAGCTCCTTGCCAAAGGCGCTTTCGATTTCATCAATGCGCCGGTTGTTGCGTTTAATTTCCGCAACGGCCGCGTCAATGTTGTCCGTTTCCGAAACGGTTGCGGCGGCTTTTTTCCGGCGCTCCACTTCCGCCTTCAGCCGGGCCACGCGCTCGGCCTCTTCCCGGCCGGCCTTCGTCAGCTCCAGTTCTTTTTGCTTTTGCTCTTCGGCAAAGCGGGCGTTTTCTTCCCGAATCTTTTCAGCTCTGGCTTCTTCCTCCTGAAGTTGCTGTTGTCTCAATTGCTCGGCTTTGAGTCTGGCTTCGGCGGCGCGGCGCTGCTCCGCCGCTTCCCGGCGTTTGCGCTCATTGTGGGCTTTCTTCGCCGTTTCCTCCATTTGATCGACGCGTTTGAGCTCTTCCTCCAGCCTGGCGATTTCGGCCTTGCTGTCTTCAATCTTTTTCTCGATTTTCGGGATGAAAACAAAGTCGCCGCTGCCGTAAAACGTCCCGAATCCCGGGGTCTGTTTGTGGTGGCGGGCCAGGGCGTCGCTGTAAACCTTTTCCCGGATGATGGCCTGAATCTCGTTGGCGGTGATAAAGTCGCCCCTTTCCTCCAATATCTGAATCAGCCTGCCGGTAAACACGGAATGGCCCTTGCGGCCGCCGTCCAGAACTTCCTCGCCCTTCCCGCCCGCCGTGAGCACCTGGCGCACCGGCTCTTTGGTGATTTCCCGGAGGTAGGCAAGGTCCCGCCGGGATTCCTTATCCACAGTCCGCGTGGCGGCAAGGAGCCCGCCGTAACAGGCGTCCATGATGTAAAACACATGCTTGGCCGGGATTTTCCGGGAGATGTCTTCCTTGAGGGTGGTCATGGAAATGTTGGTGTAAAGCTTTTGCGGAATACCGTTGTGGGGAATCAGGTAACCGATATTCCCTGTGGGGGTTTTCTCCTGATTGCCGTGGCCGGCCCAGAAAACCAGCAGCGCATCTTCTTCAGACATCTCGACGGGCAGGTCATCCATAAAGACGCGGAGGATATTTTCCCGCGTAGCTTCTTCATTATAGAGGGTAATGATTTTATCGAAGGAATAACGGCTGCGCAGCAGGTCTTCCATGGCTTTGGCGTCTCTGACGGCGTAGCGGAGCTGGCGGTCGTGGGGCAGGTTCTTGTAGGCATCAATGCCGATGATGACGGCGTAACTTTTGTTGTAGAGCTTGACAATGCCCGACTGGCCGCTGGCCTTGTCTTTGGCCACCACTTGCAGGCCGCGGGTTTGTTCGGCCCGCGCCGCGCCTGCCGCCAGCAGAAAACACAGAACTATCCCGATCAGGAAAAACCGCTTGTTCATTTTCTTGCCTCCTGGTTTGTTCGATTGGAAACGGCAAAAGCATAAAAAAAGCCGTCTTGTATGTCAATGAAATATTTGCGAATTCTTGTAGGAAATTCATCTTTTCTCACCATTGGGGAGCAGGGTCCATTTATTTTAGGATATGATGGAAAATACAATAAAGTTCTGCTATGAAAGCGTCACACAAGAAAAAATTAAATACAGTGAGAAAAAAATGGCACAAGAGGATTTAAACAAACTCAAAATTGACAAATCCGTCAAAAAAAGTGTCAGGACCGGACGAAAGAAAAATATCTATATTATCATGGCCTTGATTGTTGCGATCCTCATCAGCGCCACGCTTTACCGGCTGGGTGTGATTGGTCCGGTAAGCCAGGTGGACATCACAACTGTTTCGCTGGTTTATCCCTCGCAATCCCTGTCCGTCCTAAATGCCAGCGGTTATGTCGTGGCCCAGCGCAAGGCGGCCGTTGCCTCCAAGATGACCGGACGCCTGACGGCCTTAATGGTTGAAGAAGGCAGTCGGGTTAAAAAAGGACAAATTCTGGCAAAAATGGAAAACGCCGACGTTGCCGCCATCAAGCGTCAGGTCACCGCCAATCTGGCCAACGCCCAGGCAATGCTGCAACAGGCAATCGTGGAGCGGGATAACCTCAAACAGGAACATGACCGCTATCAAAAGCTGAGCGCCGGCGGCTACATTTCCCAATCGGATTACGACCTGATCCACACCCGCTATCTACGTTCTGAGGAAACGGTGAAGGCGGCGCAGGCGTCCGTTGCTGCGGTTACTGCCGGTCTTTCCGGCGCCGAGGCCAATATGGAATACACCCTGATCCGGGCGCCATTTGACGGCGTTGTCCTGACCAAAAACGCGGATGAGGGAGATATTGTCACGCCGTTGGGAGCGTCATCCACGTCCAAAGCCGCCGTGGTGACCCTGGCGGATATGGATTCCCTGCAAGTTGAAGTTGATGTATCCGAAACCAGCATTATGCTGATTAAGGTTGGGCAGCCCTGTGATATTCAGCTAGACGCCCTGTCGGATAAGCGCTTCCGCGGCGAGGTACACGCCATTGTACCTACCGTGGATCGCTCCAAGGCAACCGTTCTGGTAAAAGTGCGCTTTCGGAACCGCGACGCCCGAATGCTGCCGGATATGAGCGCCAAGGTGTCTTTTCTCTCCCGTGAACTTCAAGCCGACGAGTTGAAACCCCGGCTTGCTGTCAATCAATCAGCCCTGGTCCGCCTAAAAGACAAAAATATCGTCTATCTGATTCAGGAAAACAAACTGCACGAGACGCCTGTTTCCACCGGCATTAAATTGGGGGATATGCAGGAAATCACGAAAGGTTTGAAGCCGGGAGACCGCGTGGTCATCAATCCGGCAGGGTTGAAAGACGGGGCGAGAATCAAAGTGGCGGAACGGTAGAAGAAAATCATGACCGAACCCCCAAAAAACATCGTGGAAATCAAAAATCTTTACAAGTCCTATCATCGGGAAAGCCTGGTGGTGCCGGTGCTTTACGATATTACCTTTGACATTGCCGAAGGAGAATTTCTTTCCCTGATGGGGCCGTCCGGTTCCGGCAAGACAACGCTTCTTAACCTGATTGCGGGCATTGACAAGGCAGATCAAGGGATGATCCGCATCGGCGACATTGACATTACAAATTTGTCCGAGACGGAACTGGCCGCCTGGCGGGCCAACTCCGTCGGTTTCATCTTCCAGTTTTACAATCTGATTCCCGTGCTGAAAGCCGTAGAAAACGTCGAGTTGCCGCTGCATCTGACCACCCTGTCTAAAAGAGGCCGCCGCGAGCATGCCGAAATGGCGCTGGCCATGGTGGGACTGGGTCATCGCATGGACCACTATCCCAGTGAAATGTCCGGTGGCGAACAGCAGCGCGTGGCCATTGCCCGCGCCATCGTCACCGATCCGACCATTCTGGTGGCCGACGAACCGACAGGCGATCTGGACCGCGCCTCCGCTGAGGAAATTCTTGCCATGATGGAACGGCTCAATCGGGATATGGGCAAAACCATCATCATGGTCACGCATGATCCACGCGCCGCAGAGCGCGCCGGCGTGAGGCGTCATCTGGAAAAGGGGTATCTCAACCATGATGCTGCTCAAAATCCTCTTTAGAAACGCCTTCCATCACAAGCTGCGTAGTTCGCTCACCATCCTGGGGATTGCGGTGGCCATTCTGGCTTTTGGTTTGCTGCGCACAGTCATCAGCTCCTTTTACGCGGGTGTGGACGCGGCTTCCACCACGCGCCTGATCACCCGCAACGCCATTTCCATTATCTTTCCTCTCCCCATCTCTTACGCGGACAAGATCCGGCAGATCGAAGGCGTCAAGATGGTTTCTTACGGCAACTGGTTTGGCGGCGTTTACATTGAACAGAAGAACTTTTTCCCAAATTTCTGCGTGGAGCCTCAGTCCTACTTTGCCTTGTATCCCGAACTGGTTCTGGATGCGGGCCAGAAAAAAGCGTTTCTTAACGATCGCAAGGGTTGTGTCGTCGGCAGGAAGCTGGCGAAGAAATACGGATGGAAAATCGGCGATACCATCACGCTCAAGGGACTCATTTATCCCGGCAACTGGGATTTCGTGCTGAGATCCATTTATACAGGACGCGATCAAACGGTGGATGAAACGCAGTTTTTTTTCCACTGGAAATATCTCAACGAAGCAACGAAAAAACTTATGCCCGGACTGGCTGACAAGGTCGGCTTTTACATGATCGGCGTAATCCGGCCGGACGTCGCGGCGGACACGGCCGTACGGATTGACAAAGCGTTTCAGAATTCCCTGGCGGAAACCCTGACGGAAACGGAAAAGGCCTTTAACCTGGGATTCATCGCCATGAGCGGCGCCCTGGTCACGGCCATTCAGATGGTGTCGCTTATTGTCATCTTTATCATTATCGCGGTGGTCGCCAATACCATGGCCATGACCACCCGGGAGCGCACGGGTGACTACGCGATCATGAAAACTCTGGGGTTCGGCGCGAAAGACATCGCCATTCTGATCTTCGGCGAAGCGCTCGTCCTGACGTTTACGGGGTCGCTGCTCGGCATGGTTCTAACGTTTCCCGCCACGCGCATTTTCAGCCAGCATATTGCCACGTATTTTCCGACCTTTCTGGTTTCCGCGCAAACCATCTACATGGACATCGCCGCCTCGATGATCATTGCGTTTCTCGCAGCGGTGATTCCAACCCGTCAGGCCATCCGTATCCGCATTGCCGACGGCCTCAGGAGGATCGGCTGATGGCCGTGCCTCTTTCCTACAGCTTCCGCAATCTCGGGAAACGCCGCCTGACCACCAGTCTGACAGTGCTGGGCATGGCGCTGGTGGTCTTTGTTTTTGCCGCAGTGCTGATGATGGCCGCCGGCATCCAAAAAACCCTGATTGAGACCGGATCGCCCGACAACATTGTCGTGGTGCGCAAAGGCTCCACATCCGAGGTCATGAGCACGATCGAGCGTAAAGCGGCATCCATTGTCGAAATGCTTCCCCAGATTGCCCGGGGAGGCGCAGGACAGCCTCTGATGGCCAAGGAAGTCGTGGTGCTGATCGCCTTGAAAAAAAAGGGATTGGGTCAGTCTTCAAGCCATTCCAATGTCGTGGTGCGCGGCATCCAGTCTTCCTCCATGCCGCTTCGGTCCCAGGTCAAACTGGTGTCGGGCCGCATGCTGCGCATGGGCTCGTCGGAAGTCATCGTGGGAAACAGCATCGCCAAAGGTTTTCAGGGCGTGGGGCTGCAGCAGACTTTGACCTGGGGCATGCGGACCTGGACGGTCGTCGGCGTCTTTGACGCCGGCAACACGGGATTCAGCTCGGAAATCTGGGGCGATGTCGATCAGGTCATGCAGGCTTTCCGGCGTCCGGTGTTTTCCTCGCTGATTTTTAGATTAAAGCATCCGGATGCCTTCGACGCAGCCCAAACCGCAATTGAAAAGGATCCGCGCTTCACGCTGGAAGCCAAGCGGGAAACCCGGTATTATCTGGATCAATCCGAAACAATGGCTAAATTTTTGCGGATTCTCGGCACATCGCTGACGGCAATTTTTTCTATCGGCGCCATTATTGGCGCAATGATTACGATGTATTCCGCCGTGGCCAACCGGACGGCGGAAATCGGCACATTGCGTGCGCTGGGTTTTAGGCGGCGCAGCATTTTACTGGCGTTTTTAACCGAATCGCTGCTTTTGGGCTTTATCGGAGGATGCCTTGGATTGTTTTTCGCCTCCTTCATGCAGTTTATTTCGATCTCCACGGTCAATTTTCAAACCTTTTCAGAACTGGCTTTTAAATTCACCTTGACACCTTTCATTATCGCACAGTCGATGATTTTTTCGCTGATGATGGGATTGATCGGTGGCGTGCTGCCGGCGCTGCGCGCTTCCCGCCTGAAGATTGTTGACGCGCTTCGGGCGTCATGACGCAGGGAGCTTTTACAGGGGCCAATGTCGACAAAACAGGTTATCTGGATGAGGCGGACGGCGGAACCCTGTTTCTCGATGAAGTGGGAGAAATTGGCCTGAACATGCAGCTCCTATTGAAACGCTTTTGCTGAAATGCATTTACTGAAATGCATCTTGACAGCAAAGGAAACAGCAGGTTAGAATGAGGCACATAAAAAATGGTATCCGTATCTGACTGAAGGATCCGAATACCATTTTTTCCGAGTGGACGTGCAGTCAATAACTTTTTTACGGGTTCATCAACATCAAAAAATTGGGGAGGTAAACATGAGGTATTTCTTGGTAGCTGCGTTTTTGTTTTTGGTTATTTCTTCAGCAAATGCGGGGCCATTTGATCAGATTCCCGGAATCGGCTTTGTAAGGTCCTGCAACGTCACGGCCGCCGACACAGGACAAAAGATTAAAAAAATTCGGTATCAACCTGATGAGTTCAACGGAGCCAAGTTTGTAGACAAAGACAAGATGACCAAATTACTGGAAGAAGATGGATTCACCTGCGGAAAAAGCAAAATCGGTTTTGATAAGGCCATGTATGATGCCAAAATATTTTGTAGCAAACCCTTCAGCGGCAGGGAAGTTTACAAGTGGATTACCGTGACATTCCAGTGTAAAGGAAACAAGTGTGACGATGCTTCCCCATATTGCAGTGAAAGCAAAGAGTAGTTTTTTGAAAAAAAATTAATTCCCTTCATTCCTCCGCGGTTTATCGCGGAGGAATGAAGCAAGAAGGATCGTGAAAATCAGCAAGATAAAAGCTGCATCAGGATTGCCGGCATCTTCAATATCCTACCTCCGAAGTTCATCCCGAATCGCCAAGCCGATTTTTTCCATCACATAAGGTTTAGAAACATAAGCCCCCGCTCCAAGCTTCTGGGCTTTCCGGACACGATCGGTCTCTGCATATCCGCTGACCAGAATGGCCCTCTGTTGCGGATAAAGTTCAAGAACTTTCCTGTATGTGTCCATTCCGTCCATGCCGGGCGCCATAATCATATCCAGAACCAGAATATCCGCACGGTTTTCCCGGAGATAGTCCAGAGCAGCCTCTCCGCTGGACACGGCATAAACCTGGTATCCCAGTTTTTTCAACAGATCGGCAGCGACTTCTCTTTGCTCGGCGACATCGTCTACCACCAGAACCGACTCCCCGTGTCCCATATACTCTTTAAGCGGAGCCTTCTGCCGGGGGACAATCAACCCTTCCTGCGTCACCGGAAAATATAAAGTAAAAGTAGTGCCCTCACCCACTTTGGTCTGCACATCCACATAGCCTTGGTGATCGTTCACCGTCCCCCAGACAATCGCCAGTCCCAGACCGGTTCCGCTGCGCCCCATTTTCTTCCGAGTGTAAAACGGCTCGAATATCTTATCCTTATGTTCGTCCGGAATGCCCGTTCCCGTATCGGAAACGATCAGCACCACATAATCTCCTTCCCGAACTTCCTCATAGCCTCTCACCGCTTCATCCAGATAACGATTTTCGGTTCGAATCGTCACTTCCCCGGTTCCGGAGATGGATTCGGCCGCATTCGCCACCAGATTCATCAACGTCTTTTCCAGATGAATTGGCGAACCTTTGACATTTTGCAAGCTCTCCTGACATTGCACACTGAAAATCACATTGCGGTGATGATTTTTTATGTTCTCAAACACAGGGGTTTTGCAGAAAACATCAACAAGATGGTTGAGATTGATCACCTCGGATGACGCCACTCCCCGGCGAGTCAGAGTCAAAAGATCCTGAATGATTACCGCACCTTTAGCCGTGGATTGTAAAATTTTTTCCACATGGCCCCTGGATTTGTGACCTTCCATTTCCATCAGTAAAAGCTCCGAATAACCGGACAAAGCCCCTAATACATTGTTTAAATCGTGGGCCACCCCACCGGCTACCTGTCCAACGGCTTCCATCTTCTGTGCCTGGACAAGCTGCTCCCGGATCTTTTCTTTTTCACGCTGGATTTTCATCCGGTCACTGATGTCTCTGGTAATCCCGACAAAACCGATGGGATTTCCTTCCCCGTCCCTGGCGAGAGACGATCTCAATTCCACCTCGATAATCGTGCCGTCCTTTTTGACCTGCTCCAGTTCCAAACTAATCGGTTGTTCATCCACCATGCCTTTTTGAAACAGCTTCATTTGCTTCCGATAGGAAGATAAAATCGTTTGCCGGGATTTGGACGTGTAAATTTGGTCCAACTTCAAAAACATAGCTTCCTCGACACTGTAGCCCAAAATGCGCTTTACCGAAGGGCTGACATACGTAAAATGCAGAAAGGGATCCGTCGCCCAGATCAGGTCGATGACATTGTCCGACAGAATCCGGTAGCTTTCTTCTTTGAGTTCCAGCTCTTTATTGCTTTTCAGAAGTTCCCACGTTCTCTGGTCGACCAGCTCTTCCAGTTTTTCGCGATGATTTCTCAATTCATCTTCCGCCCGTTTGCGGACATCAGCTTCCTCTTTCAGTTTTGCATTGATTTCGTCCATTTCGTTTTTTGATTTTTCCAGAAGCTCCTTCTCCAGCAGCAGTTTGCGCTGTTGCGTTTCCATAGCGTTCTGAAACTGCTGGCGAATCGCTTCGTAACTGTAAGTGAAACAAAAAATCAGAAACAGGGCAAAAAGATGACGTAGAATAAAGTCGCCGGAATAGGAGTAGGCGTTCAGAACAGGAAAATTATTAAAAAAAAGCGAGATGGTGATCCCGGCCAGCAAAACGCTCCAGAAAGACCCCTCTTTCTTCCCCATGAGAAAAAAAGCAAAAGGAGGAAAAGACAGCACCCAGAGACTGGCATAGCCCGATCCCGTGCCGCTTTTCACCCAATAACCGAGAATGATAATCAGCAGAATCAGGGAAGCACGGTACAGGGCCTTGCCGGTTTTTGAATAGCGCAGGATAACAATGAAAATCGTAAAAATCAGCGCCGCAAGATAGTTCAGAATTTCATAATGATAATCGCCCTTCTGGTGATGTAAAAAACCGAAAATGATCAGAGGAACGATGATGGGAATGAGAAAAACGACGAATAAGCGGCGACGCCACCTGTCAGTAAGGTTGAGTCCGGGCGGGTCAACCACCGTATGCAAAAAAGAGGATATCTTCTTTAATAGTTGAGTCATTCCGGTTTAAAAGCGCCTGTCTCGGCAAGCGACCCCCACCCATTTTCTTCAGCGCTTTCATCAGAAAGAGAGATACGCGTGGTTGCGCATCTCTCTTTTCGGTTCCTATTTGGTCTGCTTGACGACGCTCATGGCGGAGGCGATCAGCGTGGAAAGATCTCCGAAGTTAGCAGGCAGAATCAGCGTATTCCCCTGCTTGGCCAGATGGCCGAACTGCTCGACCAGTTTTTCCGCAACACGCAACTGAACCGCTTCCATCCCCCCCTGTGTTTGGACAGCATTCGCCACGGCCTTCAAAGCATCCGCCGTTGCATTGGCAATGGCGCGAATGGCTTCCGCCTGGCCGGTTGCTTCATTGATCTGTTTCTGGCGCATCGCTTCGGATTCCAGGACAACTTTTTGCTTCTGGCCTTCAGCCACGTTGACCGCGGATTGCTTTTCGCCTTCCGACTGTAAAATAACCGCCCTTTTCTCTCTTTCAGCCTGCATCTGCTTTTCCATAGCGTTGAGGACATTATCCGGGGGCCGGATGTTTTTGATTTCATAACGAAGGATTTTCACCCCCCAGGTTCTGGAGGCGTCATTGATGGCCGAGACGATGGCAGAATTGATGGTGCTTCTTTCTTCAAAGGTTTTATCCAGATCAATCTTGCCGACTTCACTTCTCATGGTGGTTTGCGCCAGCTGGATGATGGAGAAGATGTAATTGCTGATACCGTACGAGGCCATTTGCGGATCAAAGACTTGGACGAAGATCACGCCATCGACTCCGACCTGAACATTGTCGCGGGTAATGCAGATCTGCTCCGGGATATCGATGGTCTGCTCCTTGAGCGTATGGGTGTAAGCCTTCCGGTCAATGAACGGAATGATGTAGGTGATGCCCGCATGGAGAACCGTGCTGAATTTTCCCAGCCGTTCAATGACGTAGGCGCTTTGTTGCGGAACAATACAGACGCCTTTGATGATGAAAACCACTGCCAGCAGAGCCAGCACGATCAGAACTACTTCCATGATGTTTCCTCCTTGAATTTTTATTCCACGAGTTTGACCTTGACGCGAATGCCTTCGATGGTTTCAATCTGCGCAGAAGCTCCCTCGGGAATCGTTTGAGATGAGTCGGAAAAAGCTATCCAGTCGGAACCCCGGTACTGGATGGCCCCTTCACCGCCGGCCGGTATCGACTTAACCACTCTGACCTTTTGCCCCGCATAATCCGGTCGGGTATCGGCATGCCCCGCAAAAAGCTTTCTTGCCGTCTTGCGCAGCAGAATCAACGTCATCATGGATGATCCCGTAAAAACGGCTAATTGGCCCGAGAATGAAGGTGTGATTCCGATCCAGGTCGTCAAAGCAACGATCAGCGCACCCAAACCGATAAAACAAAGAATGAAACTAAATGTGGCCAATTCTGCAATCAAAAGCAGAAGCCCGACGACGGCCCAGACCATTTCAGGTGAAAGAGTCCAATCAAACATGATTTCCGCCTTTCCGCAAACCCGAGATTGCACACCTGGCCGGGTTTTGCGCAAATCTTGAAGAAAGTGCTGATTCGATGGCGCAAAGTATAGGGAGAAACCAACGGAGAGTCAATAGATTTTTAAAAATTCATTTTTAAAACGGTCTCCTTGTAGAAAGGCAAAACCGGCGAGCATTCTTCGACGGTATCAGACAGGTTCACGGCCACGTTCCTGCCACATTTTCTGGACCTCGGCAAAAACCTGTCCCGGTTGGATGGCCTGCATGCATTCTTTGGTCGAACACTTCTTCCGCAGACATGGACTGCATGGAAGGCCGGCGCGGATGACCGTGTGTCCGACACCGTAAGGACCGGTTCTGGCCGGATCGGTCGGTCCGAAAAGGGCAATCACCGGCGTCCCAACGGCCACCGCCAGGTGCATGGGGCCGGAATCCGTCGAAATGACAGCCAAAGCGTCCGAATAAATACAGGCCAGCTCAAGGAGGGACGTCCGCCCGCCAAGATGGATTCCCGTTGTGGTCATCTGCCGCGTGATGTCGTCCAGGGATTCTTTGTCCCGGCCCGTAAAAACAACGGGAATCTTCAAACGCTGCTGAATGATATCCGCCAGTTCGGCAAATTTGGTATTGTCCCACAATTTCGTATTCCATAAAGCCACCGGATTAATGGCAATGTACTTGTTTTTTTTAAGGGAATACTTTTCCTGCCAAACGGCGCTTCCGGCTTTTGCCTCCACGGAAACCGGCAGCACAAATTCCGCCGGACCGTGTTCCGCTCCTAAATACAGCGGAAAATCCAGATAACGATCCACGGCGTGCTTGCTCATGTCTTCCGGGATTTTTTCATTGAGGAACAGGCAGGCAAGCTCCTGCCACGAATCATATCCCAGTTTTCTTTTGCCGCCGCTGACCGCAACAACCATGGCGCTTTTGAAAAGACCGTGAAAGTCGATAACGAGATCGTATCGGCGGCTGCGCAGTTGAGTCAGAAAAGAACGAATATCGCGCCGGATGGATGCCCATTGGCCCTTTTTGAAATCCGCCATCCAGTTCTTCCGGCGGAAAACGATCACCTGATCAAGGTGCGGATGATGAAGGATGAGATCTCTTGAGGCCTCTTCCACAACCCAGGTAATGTGCGCATCGGGATACAGGCGGCGCAGCGCGGTAAGCGAAGGCAGCGTATGAATAACATCACCGATCGCGCTGAGTTTGACGATGAGAATATTCATGGACTTCGCCTTAAAATCCAGCGAACGGCTTCAAGAATGTTGCTGGCGACAAATTCCGGCTTTCCTTCCGGCGTTTCCTGATCAGGGCCCGTGTTTTCCAGAACATCCGCTCCGTAGCCCGTTTTCACCAGCACACCCTTCACGCCGGCGGCGTGAGCGGCTTCCATATCGCGGTACCGGTCCCCGATCATATAAGATGCAGAAAGATCGATGTTCATTTCCCGCGCGGCCTGCAGAAAAAGCCCGGGCGCCGGTTTACGGCAGCTGCAAATTTTCCGGTAGGGAAAAGCGCCTTCCGTAGGATGATGAGGACAGTAATAGAACGCATCCAATAAGACTTCCTGTGTTTTCAAAAGTTCCTGCATATGGTCATGCGTCTTCCTGACAAATTCCTCCGTGGCATGGCCCTTGGCAATGGCTGCCTGATTGGTAATGACCACCGCCATTCGCCCGCTTTGCCGGATCAGGCGAATGGCCTCATAAGCAGATTGAATCATAACGATTTGATCCAGCCGGACAATATAGCCGACTTCTTCATTGATCGTCCCGTCTCGGTCCAGAAATATGGCGGTGTTTTTTTTCACTGGCAAATACGCTCCTGAAATATTCTTATCATAGCCAGGAGCCTGCGTACAGCCTTCAGATCATCAGACCCGGAACATCGGAAGGCACGCCCCCTGCATTTTTACGGTTCATGCGGCTGCTGCGTCTTGTTGACAATAATTGGGTTGTTGACCACTCGCTTACATCTGCAATGTTGCAATATCGTTATGTATAATAATATGCCTTTTTTATGGTCCGTGATGAAATTCAATGATCTTTCCGTCCATGAAATGGTAGATGCTGATGTCGCCACCGAGTCTTGGCTTCTTGAACACGAAGGAGAACAGCCAGCATGCGCCTTTCCGTGGGTGACCCTCGGAGTAATGGTACCTGACTGAATGTAGGTATTTGTCAGAGTAGTCCTGCTTTGCCTTGGACTTTAGATATTCTTTGATGATCTCAACCGACTGAAACAACGACATCTCGGGTTCGTGCGACGTGACTTGGTCATTTCCAAGGGATGGCCCCACGAGCAGGAGTGTCGCGACAATCGCTAGACATATCGTTTTCACATCCCCACCTCGAACAACTAATATTCCAACTATTTTTTACGATTTGCGGGAGAAATATTACTCTATATGAAAAAGAATGCAAAGAATAATTGTTTAAAATCTAAACCTCAAAATCTGCAATGCTGCACCGATGATTCCTTTTGAAATACATTCAGACAGTCTGTCATCATTATATTAATTGCCTTGCTCCCTCCTTTTTAAAGGAGAGCCGGTAAGGATTTTTTGAATTACCACTAATCTGGTTGCCTGCTTTGAAACAAAAAAAGCGCAAAGCTGGGCACTACTTTTTTGAATTCTCCTGATTAAATTGAACAATGCCCTCTGATTCCCGTTGCCTATTTACACCCGATGGATTAAAATCGGCAAAAATAATCGCCAAGGAGCGTTGCCTATGCCGATATATGAATTTTATTGCAGAAAATGCAACACGATCTATAATTTCTTTTCCAAATCGGTCAATACCAACAAAATCCCGATCTGTCCGAGGTGCAAAACAAAATCCCTGACCAAACAAATGTCCGTTTTTGCCGCAATCACGGGCGGCGGCAAAGAAATTATCGAAAATGACCCCCTGGCCGGCATGGATGAGGGCAAAATGGAAAAAGCCATGATGCAATTTGCGGCTGAAGCCGAAAACATAAAAGAGGACGACCCCAGAGCGGCGGCGGATCTCATGCGTAAATTTTCCGATGCAACCGGAATGAAACTGGGCGACGGCTTTCAGGAAGCGCTTCAGAGAATGGCCGACGGCGAGGATCCGGACAAAATCGATGAAGAAATGGGAGATCTGCTGGCGGAGGAAGAGCCTTTCGGGGGAAAAAAATCATCCCGAGCAACTGCACGACGGCAACCCCTCAAGGATGACACCCTGTATGACCTTTAGCAAAACCTGCGGAATGTTTATTATTTAAATAAATTCTCCAGTTTATCCCTGGCTTGAACCGTCGGCATATCTGCTTTACCGTCAAAGTCTCCATAACTGAAGAAATCGCAGAAATTGGCACGGGTTTTATCAAGAACGCGTTCTGCCTGATTCTCTCGACAGTCATTATACGCCCTGCTGTCATAGAACCGGCAGTTCCGACAGCAGCGCAAATCCGCTCCGCAAAACAGACATTGAGACTGCCTGCCGATCCATTGTTCAGAAGAAATTTCTTTTTTGCAGACATGGCAAATTTTCATAGGCGACTTTATACAAGCAACAGGAAATCCTTGTCAAGAAGATCGGCAGAAAATCCCTCGTATACAACGCACTGTCGCATATCACGTGAAATTATGAATGTCATATGATATGAACATGACGTAATCCTACACGGAGGTTGCTATGGCGGATCAATCAAAGATCGGCATGGAGTTTCCGCTCTGTTCCATTGTGGTTGAAAAAAACAAAATCGCGGAATTTGCCGCAGCCATTGCGCAGCAAGAAGACACGGCATGTATTAAGCCCCTTTATCGCGAAAAGCAGGCAGCCGAGAATGCCGGTTATGTCAACATCCCCGTTCCCCCGACATTTTCGGGATGTTTCGTTCACTGGACGGGCGGGGGTCTTTTATCCATTACCCAGGCCCTGCACGCCGACATGAGCAAACTGCTTCATAGCGAAGAAGAATATGAGTATTTTTCACCGGTCTGCGCGGGGGATGTCATCACCAGAAAAATTAAAGTGGTGGATATGTATGAGCGGGGGAAAAAGGGCAAGAAGGGCTGGCATGCCCAGGTAACGGTTCTGGAAACAGAATTAATCAATCAAAAAGGAGAGCTCGTGATTCGGGCACGCACCACTTTTGTGGAAAAATAGGAATGCGGAATATGCTGATCCGTTATGATACCCTCCAGATTGGGGATGCGATGCCCATCTATACATCCGCTCCCATTACGCGAACTCATCTGGTCCGCTATGCCGGAGCATCAGGAGATTTTAATCCCCTACACCATGATGATTCCTTTGCCAAAACAATCGGCATGAACAATGTCATTGCCCACGGCATGTTGATTATGGGTATCGCGGGTGAGGCCATCACCGCGTGGATTGACAACAAATATTTAAGAAAATTCTCCGTGCATTTTCTGAGCATGACCGAACCGGTCAACCTCAACGATTATGAAAATACAAAAGACAGAGCCACAATTATCGTGAGCGGCAGAATATCCAAAAAATACGAAGAAAACGGAGAAAAACGAATTCATTGCGATATCGTGGCGCAGGATGCGCTCGGCAGCCGGAAGCTGTCGGGGTTTTTTATCGCCGCGCTTCCCTGAAGTCATTGGCCGCAAATTTTGACAGGTATTCTATGAAAGCCCGCATACTGGTCATTGATGACGACGCCGTTGCCTGCGAATTTCTCCAGGAAGTATTGCAGCGAGACGGATACGGCGTGAACGCTTATGTTTCCGCGAAAGAAGCCCTGACGCAAGACCTGTCGCAATACGACTTGCTTATGTCGGATATTCGTATGCCCGGCATGGACGGACTGCAATTTTTAAGCGAAGTGCAAAAAAAATGGCCACATCTACCGGTCATTCTGATGACCGCTTATGGATCTTTGGAAACCACTATGGAGGCAATCCGTCTGGGCGCATCGGATTACATCAGCAAACCCTTTTCCCCTGATGATTGCCGTGCGTTGGTCAAGAAAGTTCTGGAATTGCGTGAATTGCGAAAACAGCGTTCGGAAGGCCCCCAGGAGGCGCAAAATGAATCAAAATTGATTGGCTCTTCCGCCGCTATGGTTGAGTTTTATAAACAAATCGCCCGTGTAGCAGATTCGTCAGCCAGCGTATTAATCGAAGGAGAAAGTGGAACCGGCAAGGAACTGACCGCCCGTTCCCTGCATTCCATGTCCCTTAGACACAATAAACCCTTTGTTGTAGTACATTGCGGCGCAATTCCCGACAATTTGCTGGAATCAGAACTTTTTGGCTATGAAAAAGGAGCCTTTACCGGAGCCGATCATCAACATACGGGATTGATTGAATCCGCAGAAGGCGGAACTATTTTTCTCGATGAAATCACGGAGATGTCTACGGCGCTGCAAAGCAAATTCCTGCGCTTTATGCAAAATGGCGAAGTCCGCCGGATCGGAGGACATGATGTGCATCTCATTGCCGTGCGCGTAGTCGCGGCCGCCAATAAGGATATCGATGCGGAAGTTGCCGCAAGCCGTTTCCGCCTGGATCTTTTATATCGCTTCATCGTAAGACTGCACATTCCGCCTCTGCGGGAAAGAAAAGAGGATATTCCTCTTCTCATTTCAGCCATGCTGAAAAAGCTGGGTTATCCCGAGGCCCGCGTATCTATAGAAGCTATGGAATTGCTGATGGCTTACAACTGGCCAGGCAATGTGCGCGAACTGGAAAACGTGCTGCAGCAAACACTGTTGCTTTCGCCTTTTGTGGTCATTCTACCAGAAAATCTGCCAGGAAGGTTCCGGTCGAAAACGGAATCCTCCAAAATCAGCAATTTGCCGGAGATGACACCGCTGGAAGAAGCACAAAGAGAACAAATTCTTCAGACGCTGAAAGACACATCGTGGAACCAGTCCAGGGCCGCCGACATTTTAGGCATTGACCGGAAAACTTTGCGGATGAAAATTCGTCGCTACAGCCTTCTGGAAGATAAGTAAGGGATTTTGCCTTCAAAAGAAGCCTCTTCCACTATTCGCAAATATAGAATAACGGTTGTTCCCATGCCCAGTTCGCTCAGAATCTCCATCCTTCCGCCATGAGTTTTGACAATATCCCGAACAATGGCCAATCCTAGGCCGCGCATTCCTTCATTGTGATGCGAACTGAAAAACGGTTCACAGACTTTTTTGAGCACTTCCGCTTCAATCCCCCGTCCATTGTCTGCAATGCATATTCTGACCGTCTTAGCCGCAAAGTCGTCTTCGGCAGTGATGGAAATTTTTCCGCCGGCCGGCATGGCCTCAATGGAGTTTTGCATGATGTTCAGGAGCGCCGTCTGAATCCGGTAGCGATCCACATATAATAACGCGGACGAATGTTCAATGGCCACGTCAATCAGCACATTACTTTTCTGGATCAACGGTTCAACAAGGGGCAAGGTTTCGGTGAATACTTTTGCAACGCTCATCCATTCAAAATGAGGCTCGGGAAGGCGCGTAGCCTTACGAACATTCTGAATAACATTATCCAACCTCTGTGTCTGTTCAACAATCAGTCTCAGTTTATGCGCCACATCGGGGGGCCATCCTTCCCTTTCCAGCAACAATTTGGCCAAACCGGAAATCGAATGAAGCGGCGTTCCCAAATCATGTGCCAAATTCGCCGTCAGATGTCCCAACGCCGTCAATTGCTTCAGATCATCAACCTGTTTCTGCAGTTGAACCACCTTGCCTGTTTCTTCACGTACACGGTCTTCCAGGTGCCTTGTCAAATCAAGATTTCTGGCCATGACATTTTGGATTTCATCGGCCATCTGATTAAAGTGTAAAGCAAGCTGCCCCCACTCATCCTCGCGGGGAATGGGAATGCGCTCCACATATCGGCCCTTGTGAAATTCATCAATGGTGTCAATAATCGTTTTCAAAGGCCTTCCAATCATCCAGCCGTAGCTTGCTGCCAAAAGCAAAAGAATCACCAGCAGAAGCCCTGCGCTGCTGAAAAAAAGCAATTGTCGGGCGCGTCTCATAATCTCCGCATTGGCACTGGAAAAAGCGATAATACCAACCATGATGTGCGAATCACCGCTTTCCCCCGAGACAGGATAAAGAAGTCCCAGCGAGGGCCCTCCTTCAATTTCCAGCTTTACATACCTGGACTTCCCTTTGGCGCTAGCTTCCGCAACCATGGTATCCGGCCATTCATACTGAACCCGGCTGGCACCAGCGACATAATTCACTGAATTTCGGCGGATGTCAAAAATATCAATACGAGCTAGTCGCACATCTGTTTGAATCTGATCCTTCAGGGCTGCATCCAGAGTGGCAATGCCACGTTTCGTTGGAAAATGCTGATAGAAAGTACCAACGGTTTCGGC
>DAOLNX010000069.1:0-17580 GCA_035416785.1 Smithellaceae bacterium
ACTCTCTGGGAACGACGTTTTACTCGGGCGTGGGCGGACAAATCGATTTTTTTTACGGGGCCTCCCGCTCGAAAGGCGGCAAAGCCATTCTGGCCATGCCATCCGTAACGGAAAAGGGAATCAGCAAAATCGCTCCATTCCTCCTGCCCGGAGCAGGCGTGGTGACGACGCGCGCCCATGCGCACTGGCTGGTGACGGAATACGGAGCGGTGAATCTCTACGGACGATCTCTGCAGGAACGTGCCCGCCTCCTGATCGGTATCGCTTCTCCGGACTCTCGGGAGGCACTGGATCGGGCTGCATTTGAGCGTTTTGGTCCTCACTATCATTTTTTTCGGTGCAAAGGCGAAATGAGGTAACTCACAGCTCAAAGCTCATCAGCTTTGAACGATCCACCATTCTTTCAGGACAGAAGAATTTCCAGGTCTTCTCGATTCAGAGAACGGAGAAGTCCCGTGTCCTCCTGAATCAGCGCCGAAAATAAATCCCGTTTGCTTTGCTGCAGTTCCAGCACTCGCTCCTCAACCGTGTTTCGGGTGATGAGGCGATAGGCGAAAACCTGTGAAGTCTGGCCGATGCGGTGGCTGCGGTCAATGGCCTGGGCTTCGACCGCCGGATTCCACCACGGATCCAGCAGGTAAACATATTCCGCCGCTGTCAGATTCAGCCCCAGACCGCCTGCTCTCAGACTGATCAGAAAAAGCTTTTCGGATTCTTCTTCCTGGAAAACCTGGACAAGCTGTTCGCGGTTTTTGGTTTTTCCGTCAAGGTACAGATAGCGCTGTCCGATGCCGTCAAGCTGTTTTTTCACGATGGCCAAGAAGCTTGTAAATTGAGAAAAGACAAGAGCTTTGTGTCCTTCTTCCAGGATTTCTGCTAGCTGTGGCAACAGAAATTCTGTTTTGGCGCTGGCGCCTGTCTGCCATTTCGGGTCCAGCAGGCCCGGATGACAGGCGGCTTGCCTGAGCCTAAGCAGCGCTTCCAGAATATGCATTTTGGATTTGCCCATTCCGTCTTCATCGAGCTTTTTCAAAAGGTTCAAGCGGTAATGATCGCGCAGTTCATTGTAGAGCCTTGCCTGGGTTTTGTCCATTTCACAATACACCACCTGCTCTGTTTTCTGTGGCAGCTCCGGCGCGACGAGCGCCTTGGTGCGCCGTAAAATGAACGGTTTCAGCGCCTGGGAAAGTAGTGCCCGGGTTTCGGGTGAAGAGGCATTCGCGTCGGCTGACATCCGTTTGAAAACGGAAGCTGCGCCCAAAAGGCCCGGATTCAGAAATTCAAACAGACTCCACAGTTCACTCAAGTGGTTTTCGATGGGGGTTCCGCTCAACGCCAGGCGGTGGCTTGCACAAAGCAGGCGAACCGCCTTCGCTGTCACGGTATCAGCGTTTTTGACCGCCTGCGCTTCATCCAGAATGACATAGTCAAATGGAATATTCCGGAAGAAGGTGATGTCGCGGCGCAAGGTTCCGTAAGTCGTCAGGATCAGATCATATTTTTCAAAATGCTGATCGTCGGTTTTTCGCGACATTCCCGTGTGATCGAGGACGTTTAGACCGGGGGTAAATCTGGCTGCTTCTTTTTGCCAGTTGAAGATGATGGAACGGGGCGCCACTACCAGGGAGGGATGGCAGCTTTCCTCTTTTTTCTTTTCCTGTGGATTTTCTTCTTGAAGGGTTTCGAAAAGCTTCAGCAATCGTCGCTTTTCCAGCATGGCCAGCACCTGAACGGTTTTGCCCAGTCCCATATCATCGGCCAGGCATCCCCCGTAACCGAACTTTCTTAAAAACTCAAACCACCCGAGGCCTTCTTCCTGATAACGACGCAGCACGCCCTGAAAACTGTCGGAGGCGGAGGATGGTTTAATTCCGCAGAAGTTTTGCAGTTGCTGTCTTGTATTCTCAAAAAGGGCGTCACAGGTGGCTTCCGGCTGTGCGGCAAGCAGCGCGTCCAGCAGACCGGCCTGACTTCTTTTAAAGCGCACATGCCCCTCGCCCATCTCGCCCATCCCGGCCAGAAATGCGTATTTTTTCAAGACTTCTTCAGGAATGACGCCGAATGTGCCGTCAGACAATTCAATCAGGCTTTCCTTTTTTTGCAGTGCACGAAGCAAAGCCGGTAGTTTGGCTTTCTGGTTTTCAAATTCACACTCGCCGTGAAGTTCAAACCAGTCGATGCCGGTGGTGACGTTTAGCGTAAAGGCTCCGGCTTCGCGGTAAAGCTTTCCGTCCGCTTCAATTTGCCATCCTTTGGCGGTAAGAATCGTGACCACATGAGAGAATTGCCTGGAGGCAATTTCATGGGTCGCGTCATCACTTGCATCCCGGAGGGTTTTAAATCCCAGTTCATGCAATGTCTGGATGGCGTCTTCTTCCGCCTGACCGTTTCTCAATAGGTAGCTGCTGATATTTGCGGAATAAAAGCCCCTGGTTCGCGGAAACGCGGCGACGGGCAAGCCTGCATAGAGGAAATGCAGGCTTGCCCGGAACTTTCTTTTATCCTGCAAGTAATAAAAAGATTGCTGCGTTTTCAATGTCAGGCGGATTTTGATTTCGGACGCTACTTCGGATATCCGAACCTCTTCCGGAAACGAAAGAGGCGGCAGATAGGGGATGGAGTAGAGTTTATTTATGAAATCAAATACTTGTGATTTTAGAATTTCCAGGCGGCCATGCTGTCGCAAATGCTCAATCCAAGGGTAGGCGCCCAAATCATCAAGACGGCAGATGTGCTTTCCGATAATCAGAATTCTTTGATGGGTGATGAGGACAGGCTCCGTCACCGGTATTGTTTTTTCCGAGCAGTTCAATTCGACGGTAAAAAGATAATTTTCGTTTGCGGCGTCCGGGATCATTTTTAAAACAGGCGCCCAGACTTCCTCTTCCTGCCACAAAAGCGGTCCCAGCATCGTTTCGGCATGATCATTTTGATAATAAAGCCGCCCGGTGGCCGACATGGCCGGCAGCACAACTTCTGCCATTGGCTGCGAGATCATGAGGTTGGAAATGCCATAATAAGAACGTCCATAATCGTAAATGCTTCTTGCACCGGACAGGACGGATATAATTTTTGCATCTTCTTTGCTGCATTGCGACAACGCAATGTTACTGATGCACGTGGATTTAATGCTGCCCCAATCGCCGTTTTTTTTACGACTGCGGGTGAAAATGCTTACGGACAAATCACACACATAAGATGGCGCTGAATAGCCGGACGCCTGCCGGATGGCATAAACGATTTCCCTGGCGGCATCCGGTTGTATCTGCTGATCCCGGCTGACGGGTGAATGCATGAAGGCCCCATGGATGTTATTCAGGCAAATATCCCACTGCGCCGGCATTTTCCGTTTTCTTGATGCGGATGGTTTTTTGCCCGGATGCACATCATCCACATCATCCTGGAAAAGAGCATCTTGTGGAACAAGTTTGAGGCGGATATTCGGGATTTTCTGGAAAGACGGCAGAAGATTGTTATTTTCCATGGTCAATAAAACGGCATAGATGTGTTTGCAATAATGATTTTCCCCTTGGGGACAGGTGCACGCAACGCATAAAAAACCATTTTGCCAGGAGATACTCACTTGATAAACATCGGTTCCGCGCACGCTTGCCATAACGGATAGATCATCCGCATAATCAATGGAAACGCGGTCGTTGCCGCAATACTGCAATCCCCGGTTTCGGATGACCATGGGAAATAGATTCATATTGGAATGAAGAATATGCATGGCGTTTTCCTGCCTGGCCGGCACCATATAAAGTTTCGAAAAATCAATCAAGAATAAAATTGGCCAATCGATAAAAAGCGGCCCTCCTGAAAAAATTATGATGTGGTTGGTGAGCCTGACGGAATGGTTTTTACCGGCAAGATTAATCTTGACATCCAAGCGGGTGTTTTTTATAGTCTCACCCCATCAATGAGAAATGGAAGTCAATGACCATGAACGATAATATTGTATTTTCCGGAAGCCTGCTTTTTCTGTCGCTCGCCGATATTTTCCAGATGCTTGGTGTCAATAGCTGCACGGGCAAGTTGACGTTGCGAAGTCCTTATTCGGCGGATGTCGGAATGGTGTATTTTATCGGAGGCAATCCGGCCAACGCGGTCTGGGGGAATTTGAGGGGGATCAAAGCCGTCTATGGTCTTTTCGGCTGGACAGATGGAAAATATGAATTTTCCTCTGAAGAGGTGAAGGGAATTGATCCGGTTATTCGCCAGAGCATCATGGAAATCGTCATGGATGCCTTGAGGCTGATTGATGATGGAGAGATCCCGAGGACCGGGCCGGAGCCTTTTGCTGGGAAAGATATGGAAAAAGCGGGAGCCGACGGATTGAAGATGGATTTTGTCTATCCGATTAAGGGGCCCCTGGTAGATTACCGTTTTGCCACTGTGGAAAAAAATTATCCCGATGGAGCGGTGATCGTGAAAGAAGGGGGGCACGGCAAGTGGCTTTGGGTGATCTGCGAAGGAACGGTCAGAGTCACGAAAGAAACAGCCGGCGGCGACCTGACCATTGCCCGGTTGGGGGAAGGCTGTTTTATCGGCACGATCGGATCGTTTTTGCGTGGCGATTATAAGAGAAGCGCCACGGCGATCGCCGAAGGCAATGTCCAGTTGTGCATTCTGGATGCGGATGCTCTGTATCTGGAATATTCCGCTTTGTCTTCCAATTTCAGAAACATTCTGCTCAGTCTGGATAACCGATTAAAGATGATTAATGAAAACGCGGTCTTGGCTTATACCGGCAATTACGCATGGGAATTGCCGAAGGACAAAGAGCTGGATGAACGGTATCAAAACAACACGGACCTCTATATCATCAAGGAAGGAACGGCGGATATTATCGCCAGAAGGTCGCAGGGAGACTTGAAAATGCTTTCTCTGGGAGTCGGCAATGTTTTCGGAAGAATTCCTTTTCTGGCTTTTGGTCATGAACCTTTGTCTGCATCCGTGATGACGTCCAAGGCTTTTCAAGCGGATATTCTCGACAGCGCGGCGCTTCAGAAAGAGTATGAGGGGCTTTCCCATACGTTCCGGAATTTTGTTTTCAGCACGGCAACCAATATTTCCATGACGACAAAACTTTTTTATCATTTGCTGGACAGGGACGAAGACTACAATAAAACGCTTAAAATACCAATGGACGAAGTATCCAAGTCGGAAGATTGATGGTTTTCGGTTCCAGCGGAACCATCAGGGTGCTTGATATTCTATGTTTCCGATATTAATAGAAAAAGTGACTGGCCAACAAAAGCCGTACCGAGAAGGTTTGCGAAAGCTCCTGGGAAGGCTTCCGTGTCCGTTTGCCGACGGGAATTCCGTTGGAATCAAGCTCCATTGGGGAGAAAGAGGCAATACGGGTTTTCTGCCCCCGGATTATGCCAGGGAAATAGCCGGATGGTTGAGGGAAAACGGTGTGAAGCCCTTTGTTTTTGACACAACCGTGCTGTATTCCGGCGGTCGACGTACGGCGGCCGATTCTCTGCGCACCGCTGCCCAACATGGTTACACCGCCGATTATCTCGGATGTCCGGTTCGAATTGCCGACGGCGAGGATGGACGGGATGTCGTTTCCATACCTGCAAGTTATAAACATTTTGAAACCGTGCAAGTGGCAAATGTTTTTGACCAGGCGCAGGGATTTGTTGTTTTTTCGCATTTCAAGGGGCACATGGTTTCCCTGTTCGGTGGCGCGATTAAAAATATTTCCATGGGCTTTGCCTCACGCGCCCAGAAACAGCGGATGCATGCCGACTATCATCCCGTTTTAAATCAGAAAAAATGCTCCTGCTGCGGTGTTTGTGCGGAGGTTTGTCCAACAAAGGCCGCTTTTATTTCCGAATCCGGCTATCCGGAATACGATCTGAAAAAGTGTATCGGCTGTGCTCAGTGCATCGCCCTTTGCCCGGAAGCAGCCCTGCAGATTTTCTGGGATTCGGATAAGACGGTTTTTCAGGAAAAACTGGTTGAGACGGCTGCGGCCGTCTGGAAAAAAATTCAGGGGAAGACGCTGGTCATCAACGCGCTGGTGAATATTGTCGAGGAATGCGATTGTCTGCCGGGAAAAAACGATGTCATTGCACCGGATTTCGGGTTTATTGGAGGCGATCATCCGGTAGAAGTGGATGAAGAATCTTTAAGAACGCTGGGATCGGCGGTCTTTGAAAATATTCATCCCGGAGTTCCCTGGTCATGTCAGTTTTCCTATGCCCGGGAAATCGGTTTTGCGCGCCGTCCATAACCGAATTTCATGAGCGATCCCCCTTCGGAGTTTGGCCATTCCAACAAAGGTTTTTCTATTTCCGAGTGTTAATATTTCTGCTTAAACATAAGGCCTTTAGATCCCGGATTAAATCCGTCGGAGACGGTTTGGCGAATTGCGCGTCGGCTCCCACGGATTCTCCTTTATGCCGCAGTTTATCCGTGATCAGTGAAGAGAATAAGACCACGGGCAATACTTGCAAATCCGGATCGTTTTTAATTTTCTGGCAAAGGTGATAGCCGTCCATTTCCGGCATTTCAATATCCGAAAGGACAATGTCGAGTAAATCCGTTACATTTTTGTTTTGCTCCGCTGCCTCTTTTTTGAGGTTTTCCAGGTACTTCCAGGTCTCTTTGCCGTCCACCATGGAAACGACGCTGAATTCCTGCTGTTCCTCAAGAAGACTTTTTACTTTCTGGCGAATCATTCTTGAGTCATCGGCATGGAGCACTTTTAGAGGATAGTTCAACTCCTTGGTGTTTGTTTCCGGCTGGGTTGGCTTTGATTCTTCTTTATTCTCAGGATCGCGGTAGGGGATGGCCAGGCGGGGGTCAAGCTCTCCCATCGCTTTTTCCAGATCCAGCATCAGGACCGTTTTGTTTTCCAACAGAATCATGCCGGTGATTGCGTCACAGTAATTCTGCATGAAAGTGTCCAGAGGCTTGATATTGGCCCAGCTGGTGCGATGAATTCTTGTCACTCCGGAGACAAGAAAAGCGGAGGTAACTTTGTTGAATTCGGTGATAATGACAGTGGGTTTTTCGGATGCCAATTGTTTTCTGCCCAACCACATCGCCAAATCCAGAAGCATGATCACCTTGCCGCGATGATTGAAGACGCCCGCAACAAAAAAAGCTGCGTTCGGGGGTTTGTTGATGACTGGCGGCAGACTGATGATTTCCAGAACCTTGGCGACATTAATGCCATAATAGCCGCGATAGCCTCCTTCCTCATCAATATAAACCTCAATGATTTCAAGCTCATTTGTGCCGCTTTCCAGCAAGATTCTTGCTTTGTCTCCCCCTGACATATCCGTTCTCCTTTTGAATTTTCCAGCCTCTTCCTTTGGAAAAAAACATGAGATATTTTTTTCTTTATTCTTTATGTGAAAAACCAACTCCTGTCAATCTTTACCCTGCCTTGTGGGGAAAATTGTTGCTCTTTGACTGAACAGGAAAGGGTTTTTCAAAGAGAGTTTTCATTTACTCGCCTTGGCAAAAAAACGGCCCAGCTCAACAGGGGTCCAATCCTGAAAACCGGGAATTTTCAGCCACAAATGCATCTTTTCCGGCATGGCGATGATCTGATAAACCGTTTGGATGTGACCCTGTAACGGCCAGGTAGCGCCGCCCTGGCCGATGGATGTGTCCAGAAGGTCTTTCATGATTTCAATATTGATTTTTCCTTTGTTTTTTTGAGCCAGATCAAGCAGATTTTTCCGCCGCAGAAGGGTTTGGAAACCGACATTATCCTGCATGACGATTCCCCAGGAAGGGTCGGTAAAATGGTTGGTGGATACCAGCAAACCTTCGCCATTGCCACTGTGCCGCCGGTGCTCAAAAGGCGCCCACTCATAGGACACGCCCTGGCTTGAATCCGCTGTATTGATGATAAAGGCGAAATCCGTTCGGGTTGTGTTGAAGAAGGCATCCACCTCCTTTAAGCTCCTGTAATCGTTAAGAGCCGACAGAAGACTGACCATGGCGGGAATGCGATTGGCGTAGCTTAATCCTCCACCTGAAGGCAGTCCGTTGTTTAATTCCAGAAAGATGCCGCCGGCGTTGATGCCGGTTGTTGCATACATGACGCCGGCGAAAGTAATAATTGCGTTGGGTACGCCCGAATCCGGATGAAAAATGGTTACCGTCAGGCTGCGTGCAAATTCGTGATATTTTTCAAACCAGTCATAATTTCTTCCTGCAATCAGGGATTGAGAACCGGTATAGGAGCCCCATGCAATGATTGCGGAGCATCCGGACAGGGAACCAAATAATTCAAGAGCGTTGAGCATGACTTGTTCGTCGAGCGAAAGCCCGGAGGTTTCGGCCATTCCGGAAAGAATATCTTTGAATCGTTGCGGATAAGATTGATATAAAGCGTTTGCCGTCTTTTGCATGGTATCGGCGCTTAGTTTCTGCTGTTTTTGAAAATAATCCAGGATAGCGCTTTTATATAAGATATTGATTTCCGATTTTAAAAGATGTCCGTATTGACGACCCATCTGGCGATAGTTGCCGTGTAAATCCAGCACATGAATTTTGCCGCTTTGATACCGTTTGCCCCCTTCAAAAGAAGCCACGGATTGCATGGTGTCAGATGCGGCAGCGGACGAAACGTAAGAAAATATGACCGCAAAAAGAAGAAAAACTCCAAAATACTTGTAAATCCTCATCATTCAACCTCCGAATTCGTTATGGATATGAGCTTTTGCTATCAGGATTTTCTTGACATGCAAAGGCGATTTTTTTATATTCTTTCCAATTGAATTTCAGTAAGCTGAAAATTTCAACGAAATCAACATCTTGCCGTTTTGGTCGGTTTAAAGAATATGCGAAAGAAAAGCTCTTTTTTGATCTTGGTATTGCTGTTTTGGTGGGCATTCCAGGCAAATGCGCAAACAACACCGGAATCGGATGCCTATAACCAGGATAACATTATCGAGTTTGCTCAATCATTTTTAGGAAAACCCTACATCTTTGGCGGTACCACTCCCAAAGGCTTTGACTGTTCCGGATTTATTCATTTTGTCTATAAGCATTTTGATGTCAACGTTCCCAGAACGTCATCATCTTATTCGGATTTTGGCCGCGAGGTAAACCTTGAGGATTGCCAAAAAGGAGACATTATCTTATTCACCGGCACGAATTACAATCGCTCCGTCATCGGGCATGTCGGAATCGTCATTTCCGATCAGGGAGAGCCGCTTCGTTTTATCCACTCTTCGTCATCCGGAAAGCATCGGGGGGTGACGATTACCGAGTACCACAAGTCCGGATACCCTAAAAGGTACTTGGGCGTCAGAAGAATTTAACATTTGACTACATCACTGCTGCATAAGCAAATACCGCGTTCACATAAGCGATTTCATGGTTGTATTGATAAACCGAGCGTCGCATTTTCTTAATGTCGCCGGTTTTCCAGCCTGCACGATGCAGATAGTTGGCGATGCTGGCGAAAGCATCTGTATAGTCGTATAGGTCTTTTTTCCCGTCGCCGTTATGGTCTACGGCAAAAATCACATACGAAGATGGCATAAACTGGGGAATGCCGAATGCTCCCGCCCATGAACCTTTTATGGAAAAGGGGTCGATTTCTTTCCGCATGCACATTTTTACCCACACGCCAAGCTCCCGGTTGGCCATTTGAACCCGTTTTGCTCTTTTGCTGAGCATGGACATGGTATATAAGGCGTTGAATACACTGTATTTACCAAGATGCTCTTTAAAATCCGTTTCGATTCGGACAATGGCCACAATGACATTGGCCGGAACACCATACGTTGCTTCAATTTTCTTGAATAGCTCGTCGTTGTTGGAAATTATTTTTTTTCCGCTGGCGATGGATTCGGGGGTGAGCAATCTGAACTCTTCATCAAAGTAACTGAGTTTCTTTTTCTGCACGCCTTCTTTTACCGACGGCTGCTCGTAAATTTGGGAGTATATTTCCAGCCGCTCGTCCGAAAAAAGAGCCTCCACCACATCGGGACTGATACCGCCCTTTCGCAGAGATGCTTTTAATATTGCCTGTCTTTTTTCAAGACTTTCGGGTAGGGCCTGCTTGCGCAAATTGATTTTTTTCTTTTTCCCAACTTTGTGCTTTTTATTTTTCTGACTTTCCTTGCGGAGGAGATTCTTTTTGGCAACGATCTTATTGTCCGCGGCTTTCGCGCCATAGCAAAGGCAGGCAAGCGTCACGAAAACACTTATTAAAATGCTGTATAATTTCAATATATTGAATTTGTTGCGATTCATGGGTTGAATGGTTCCGAATTTCACAAACCGAGAGCTCCTTTATGGTATAGTTATCCGCTGAGAGATAGGGAGTTCTCCCCCTGACGCGTCTGTTGAACGACGTGTCAGGGGGATGATGGAAGAAGGAGAATACGGCGTCAATCAATCGAGCGCCGCGTTCACTTTAGCCTGGGCCGCCTTTGTTTCCTTGGCGATTCTTTCAAATAGTTCCGCAACGGTTGGTATATCATGAATCAATCCTTGCACCTGCCCCACCGGCAAAACCCCTTCTTTAAAATCGCCGTTTTCCGTCGCCACACGGATGGCCTTAAAGGCATTGGCCAAATATGCCAGTTGCTTGGAGTTTGAGTATCCAGAAGCCAAGACGCCTAAAAACAACTTGATGTAAGGCAGATTCAACTGCTTGGCGATGTCCTGGGAGTTAAAAAATGCGGCAGGCCAGTTCAGTCCCTTTTTAATCGCTTTCTGGGCTGCGTCTGTTTTCATCACGCGGCACAATATTCCGTCAAAACGTTTGGAGAAAAGCGTGTCATAAACGTCTTTTTCCAGAGTGAGTTTTTTAAAGTTGTCATGCAGAGGGCTTTCTTTGGTTGTCATCAGCCGGGTGCCCATCGCTATGCCTTCTGCACCCAGCGCCAATGCGGCTGCAATACCGCGGCCGTCCGCAAAACCTCCTGCGGCAATGACGGGAATTTTCAAATTTTCCGCCAGGTGCGGAATTAATACCAGCGAGGTCACCTCCTCACCGTGAGCGGCTGCTTCCTGGCCGGTGGCGATGACCGCGTCCGTCCCAAAATCCTGTGCCCGTTTGGCATGCTTAACATTGACAACGGTTGCAAACACTTTGCCACCGTATTTATGCGCTTCTTTGACAATCCAGTCGCCTTTGCCCAGTGCAAAGTTAATCACCGGCACTTTTTCTTCCAGAAGAACTTTTGCGTTTTCCGCGGCCCCCGGAAACATCAAAGATGCGTTTGCCCCAAATGGTTTATCCGTCATCGAGCGAATTTCTCGAATGGCTTCCCGCGTCTGCGCGGCATTCATCGGACCGGTTGCCAGAATGCCGAGTCCTCCGGCATTGGCGACAGCCGCCACCATTTTCGGTACGCTGATCCAACTCATGCCGGAAAGAATAAACGGATATTTGATGCCGACCATTTCAGTGATTCGTGTTTTCATAATTTCTCCTTATCATTAAGTTATTGTTATTCCGGTATTAAACGCCGCATAGCTTCGCCGTCCGTTGTGTTTGTTCAATTGCTTCTTTTGCCATTCTGTCCAGAAGCTCTTGACAGGTGGGAATGTCTCTTATCAGACCGATGGACTGCCCAACCATCAAAGGTGCGTAATGGACATCGCCTGTTTCCCATGCCTGTTTGACTTTCTGGCCCGAAAGAAGAGGAATCAGCTCTTCGAACCCGCCGTTTCTTGCTTCAATCGCCAGAACTTCCTCCAGGACTTTGGATTTCAGACCGCGACCCTGTAGGCCGATCGACTTTCCGTAAATCACCGTATCAAATTCCTGCCTCCGGATCAGCTCTTGCTTAATATTATCGTGGACTTCGCATTCCTTTGTGGCAATGAAACGACTGGCCATCATCACGCCCTCGGCGCCGAGGGAAAGTGCCGCCGCCAGACCGCGTCCGTCCGCGATTCCGCCCACGGAAACGACGGGAATTTTGACGGATTCGGCAATTCGGGGGGTGAGAACCATGGTGGTGACGTCATCACTGAGCGGATGTCCGCCTTCTTCAATGCCTGCCGCGTAAATGCCGTCAAAGCCGATTTTCTCCGCATGTTGCGCATGCCGTAAAGCACCGACTTTATGAAACATTTTCACGCCGGCCTTTTTCAGTAATTCCACGGCTTCCATTCCCGCTGCCTTATCCAGGGGCGTGCCAGAAAATTCTATGCCTGCAACCCTTTCTTCAGCGCACACTTTCACGTACATTTTATGATGTTCCGATGTAATACGCACGGAAGGCAGAAGCGTGATTGCGACAAAAAAGGGTTTGTCGGTTAACCGGCGTGTTTCTTGGATGGCCGCCCGGAAATCATCCTCCGTTTCGTAATTGGCGGCAGTCAGATTGCCGATGCCTCCCGCATTGGAAACCGCCGCGCACATCGCTGGTTTGCAAAGCCACATCATCGCGCCGCAGATCACTGGATACTTCACGCCGAACATTTCCGTAATTGCCGTTTTGAACATAATTTTCTCCTTTTATTAAAGTTTACGTTTTTCTCTGGCCAGAAGACTTTTTTGGATATTGTACTCAACCTGCCTTTGGAAGAGACGCCGCATGATGTAATCGCGATAATAATCCCCCATTCGAGTAAGTTCCGCAGTGATGGCGACATTTTCTCTTAAAGATTTCCCTTCCACCACCTTGCGACGCAGATCCATCTCCTGCTCTACAATTTTTTTCCCCAGTTCCACCCAAAACGTCAGATCACGAAATTGAATTCCCAGTCCGGTCAGTTTTTTTATGCCGTCCCTGGCGACCAGAATGTCATCCTGGTTATAAAGAGGCTTGCCCTGTTCGCTTGTAAACGAAATGAGAATGCCAAGATTTTGCGCTTCGTCCAATTCCTGTTTCGTCAGTCCGGTTGCGGCAAGAAAAGCCTCTTGATCCCAAAGGCGGTTTTCTGCTCCCTGAATCGGGCCGAAAACGGCGTTTTCCACACTTTCCGCTTCCTGAAGACTCAAGCCGTCATCCATGCGGCGCAAAATGTTCTTAATCAGGTGCAAAGGATAGTAGCGCTTTCCCTTCAATTCCTGAATGGCATTGAGCCGGTCAATACAGGCTTCTTCGTAGTACGACATCTTTTCGTTTGCTTTTTCCGGTTTGGGCAGCAGGCCTTCCCGGACATAGTAGCGGATTGTGGAGGCCGGAATGTTGCTGCGTCTGGCGATTTCACCGATTTTCAGTTTCATTTGCGCTCCCAAACATTGAAGTTGAGGTTTAATGTTATAATGGGATTGATGCCGGCTGTCAAGAGAATTATGAGAAAATAAAGAGGATAGGCGGAAATTTTTTTATTCTTGCCGTTGTCGGCGTTTTTTTTTGACCTTGGCAATGGTTTCCAATATAATCAATTGGAATTTTGTCGTTATTCAAAACGAGGAGAACGAAATTGTTTCTGAAATTAAGGAATGTTTTCCCATCAATGTTTGTGTTCATCTTGATCATCTTATGGGTTCCAATCACTTCACCAGCCGGTTCGCCAAAGGTAATTACGAAAACCAGGATCATTAGGTTCGTTCCCCAAATTCCATCAGAAAAAAGAGAAGGTTCCTGCTGGACCAATTCCAATATCATTCATCGGTCGGATGTATGGCGATGTATGATCGACAATGACATTTTTGACCCATGTTATACCGCTCAAGACAAAACAACCATTGTCTGTGACGCCAAACCTGATATTGAAAACCCAACCGGATTCGTTCTCAAGCTTACCAAACCATTACCGAAACCTGATGTTTCCCATGGAGCTTCATCATCCGCATCCATGATTGAACTGGAAGATGGAACCATTTGTGATTCAATTTCCGGTGCATCCGGCGCTACGGATGGATTCAGAACAGAGCGGATCGGCTATTCTTGCAGGATGAGCAGTAAGAATTTTGTTATCTTCGGTGATTTAATACCAGGGAAAGTCTGGATTGCAGAAAAAGGAATCCTCATGGAACAAAAGACCAATGATGATCTGCCGCCTATGCTGGTTAAGAAACTTCGGAAGGTCAAAATTAAAACTGTCTGGCAATGAAGCAGCTATCAGGTTTTTGGAAATATCGGTATCTTAATGGTTTTTTTATAGAAAGGAATCATATGATGAAACCCGTAACAACCATTGTCGTTCTTCTTCTATTGTTCATATCCATAGCACAACTGCTGAGACTTATAATTCGGACCCAATAGCCTGCATGGATTTTCCTCTGTAAATATTGATGTTGTTCATTCCCTAAAAAGGGGAGAGGAATTCGATACTTTCCGCCATTTAGCTGTAAAAAAGGGAACGATGAACTATTTCTTGATGATATTCATGATATTGGGATTATTGGGGATGGGCGTGAGCCTTTCCATGGTTCGCAAATCGCTCAAGTGCCGGTACTGGCCACAGGCAATGGGAAAGGTTGAGTCCTGTGGAATTAGAAACGATCGCATATCTTCCGGTGACAACCACGGAGGGATGTCCAACACGCCCTTTGTTTTTTATGTATATTTTGTAAACGGGAGGAAGTATCAAGGAAATCGGATATCCGTCGGTGAACACGGGGGATCTCTGCAATATGCACAGAACATCATCGCCAATTATCATCCGACCAGAAATGTCGTGGTGTATTACAATCCTGATGATCCGGCCGATGCTGTGCTCGACACGAAGTTTAGCATTAATCTATTGCTTCCTTTTGTGGTCGGTGCCCTGTTTTTCATTCTTTCTGTTCTTTTTATGACCGGAACAATTGGAAAGAAAGGTTAATCGTGTGACATAGCCTTGCTTTCTGTCACAGACGGATAAGGTGTGCAATTATATTCATTTCAGCCATTACCAATCCGCATCGTATGGAGCATTTCATTCCAAGCTTACGTTCTTTTCATTCCGCCTTGCTTTGATGTATAATGGGACCGTCGTAATGCATAAGATGCCGCAAAATAAATACATCTTTATGTCGGATACCATACCGTAAAACGGGTTGGAGGAGAAGGGATAAAACGGCTTGATATCTGCGTATATTGGCGCATCGAGAATGATATGGCTCACTGCTCCCCCAATGCCCGAAATAATTGCTGTTTTCATTGTCGTTTTGTAATTGAGGCCCATCCATTGCATAGCTCTGTGTATAATGGTTTTCCCTTTGAAGCCGACAATACCCCAGAGCGCTCCGATAAATGTAGCTCCAAGGAAACAATGCGCATAACCATGAAGCGGATATGACAAATTTAGCGTCATCACGGCTAAGGGTTCGATGTCGATGACAATATTGGCCAGAATAAAGATTGGAAGATCAATCCTTTCCTTCAAGAGAAAAGCTATGGCAGCACAGGGGCCGAAGTGAAAAGGAGTGAAAGGCATTTATCGTCTCCAATATTATTGATCATGCCATTTTCGTTCATTGTGCCCGCCAGTGCATGATCCTTGCCCTCACAATGTAGTTGTTTCTCTTTTATAACGCAAGTCTTTTGGATACCTTCTTTCTTGACTCCGTCGGGTTCATATGCTTTTACATGGTTTGTCCGGTTCTCAGGAGCGGTCTGATGGGAGGATGTTAGGGGCATGAGGAATATTTGCATGTTTGTGCTGATTTTGTTCGTGATTTTTTTTGCCTCCGGGCGGGTTGCTGCCCAGAGTCTGGAAACCTATTCTCAAGCGGTTTCAAACGCCAAAGCGCACGCCGATGCACCCGCGGCCTGGATGCCTGCCGCCACGGAGATGGTAAAAATTTCCACGGCTTCTTCCGTTGGAGAAAATCCTTACGGATTGAAATACTACGGTGTCCCGGCCAATGATCAGGTGATCGTCCGCACGCTCAGCTCCAGCAACGCCTATAACGGAGCGTGGGGAACCCTGACCACAGCTGGTACAAACTACGCGATATACGGCGCCAGCAATTCCATGAACGCCTGGGTGACGACGGGAAAAGAGATGACGGGCTTCATCGATAGTCAGGGGTTGAACGCCGGTACGGTGATCAAGGGACTGGAAAAGGGCCTGGGAATGAACGATAAAGGCAATCATGACGCCATTTTTGAAATGGCCGTGACTGTCGGCGATACAACCAATCCTTACCTTTTGCGGCCGGCGCGCAATCCGGACCCGACGAAATACAGTGTAAATCCTGGAGATTATGGAACATTTGCTTCGTTTCCCGCCGACGCCAAAACGGCCGGCATCGGAACCGGCGCGGCGGCGGACAAGATTTTTGTAAATTTCAAGCAGGCTTATGCCAACTGGGCGGCGCAGGCTTATTCGACCAGCCCCTTCCCCTGGACGCAACTGGGCTATACCTACTACTGGGGTCAGGCGGAAAATCCACCGGCCAATTTATCGGATGTTCAGGGAATGACTGAGTTCATTTTACTGGGCGGTGCGGGAAGCGCCGATCCGTCCAAGACGCCCTCCGGAACGGACGAATCGGGAAGGGTTATCGCCGTGGGCATTTACTCGCCTCAGTCTTACCTCTACACAAAGAATGATGGAAAAGGCTTCAGCAATGCTCCGGACGCTCAATACGGCAACGGTTTTGCCAGTTTTAACGTCACCGGCCCCTGCAACACCCTCTGGGCCGGAGCCGCTTTTCAGGCCGGCGCTCATCTGGATGCCGCTTCTCCCAACACGATCACCATCGTCGGTGCGGGCGGTTCGATTAGCGGCGGACAGGGAATTCTGGTCGGGTCGCAAAATTACACGGTGACAAACGCCGGATTCATCACGGCCGACGCGGACACAAAAAAATTCAATGTGAGCGGCAGTGAAAATATTGCCGTTTTGTTCAAGGGAGATGCGCATGCAATTCCCTATACCGGCGCCGTGAAGAATATTTTGACGAACTCCGGCGTGATTACCGCACCCGGAGCCAATGGAACCGCTGTAGCCGCATGGGCCGGTGACACGGAAATGATCAATTCCGGCGTCATTGCCGGTACCGGAACCGGCTTTGCCGTGAAAACCGGGCCGGGTGATGATACTTTAACGCTAAATGGTGGACGCATAGAGGGAAGTATTGACCTGGGAACGGGAAAAAATCGTTTCAACTTTACCGTCAATAAGGATACGGCCTCCACCCCCCTGATCATCAAGGCCAACACGATTACTCTGGAAGGCAACACGTTGGCCGTCAAGGTGGCGCAAACGGGAAATGTCCGGAACAACGACACTTTTCTTATTGCGGACGCGGCGGCGCCGATCGTTTATGCAGGCAAGCTTTCCATTCTCGGAGACGCATCTCTTCCGATGATTACGTTTACGGATCTTCAGAGTCCGGATAAACGAAAACTTTATTTTGTTGCTACCCGCGACAACAGCTTTTACAGCCGTCAAAGCGGAAATGCTTCCCTGGGACAGGTTCTCGATACTCTCGCCAATACAGCGACCGGAGATATGGCCGGGGTTTTGGGGGCTCTGGATGCATCCGGTAATCCCGGAAACGCCAGGCGGCTGGAACCGAATGTGGATCAGGGTGCAATTCAGGCAAGTTTTCGCACGGTCGGCCAAAGCACGAATATCATCATGAACCGCATGGAACAGGTGCAATTCTTCCGGCAGAATGAAATCGGGATGACCGGCGTTTCCACCGGTGACGAAGCCTCGCAAAATGGCGGATGGGCGCAGGGGTTCGGC
>DAOLNX010000070.1:0-16931 GCA_035416785.1 Smithellaceae bacterium
CGGAAGTGGAGCTGGGCTTCACCCGGGAAGATGCCATTCGGGAAGCCTGCCGCTGCCTCCGCTGCGATGCGTCGGTGTAGGCAAACGGCCGTTCACAAAGGACGGCTTTTCAGGACAAACGCACTCAAATAGAAAAGTGGATCAGAAAAGAAGAGGCTTGACCGTAACGGTCAGGCCTCTTTTCTTGGTGTCAAAATCAACAGGCTTCCATGCGAATGAATCTGGACTTACCGGATGCAGACGCTCAAAACCTCCAGCAGGTCGGTTTCTCCGGCCATTACTTTTCTTACGCCGCATTGGAGCAAGGTTTCCATACCTTCATTCATTGCCGTTTTGCGAAGCGCGGCGATGGATTTCCGGCTGATGATCATCTGTTTGATATTGTCGGAAGCCAGCAGCAGTTCGAAAAGCCCCATTCGGCCGCGATATCCCATGAAGTTGCACGCTGCACACCCTTTCGCACGATGCAAGGTAAAATCGTTGCCATAGGAAATGTTCAGCGCCGTAAAGGCTTTTTCACCGTAATGATGGGCAAGCTCCGCGAATTCCATTTCCGGGGGGTGATAGGCTTCCCTGCATTTCGGGCACAGACGGCGCACCAGTCTCTGCGCCAGGACACAAAGGAGCGAATCGGCAAAGGCAAAGGGATCAATGCCCATGTCCAGCAGTCGGACAATGGTTTCGGGAGCATTGTTGGTGTGGAGCGTGCTCATGACCAGGTGGCCCGTGGTCGACGCCTCGATTCCCATTTTTGCTGTTTCGTAGTCGCGCATTTCTCCGACCATGATAATGTCGGGATCGGCGCGAAGAAAGGATCTCATGGCAGCGGCAAAATCCAGGCCGATTTTGTGATGGATTTGCAGCTGCCGGATGCCCTGCTGTGTAATTTCCACCGGGTCTTCTGCCGTCCATATTTTTACATTGGGTCTGTTGACGATGTGCAGAGCAGCATGGGCGGTGGTCGTTTTTCCCGAGCCTGTTGGTCCGACCAGCAGAATCAGGCCGTATGGTTTGGCCAGTTGAGCTTTGAAGGATGTGTAAACACTTTGCGGCATTTCCAATTCTTCAAGGGTCATGATGGCTCCTCGGGTGAGAAGTCGCAAAACCACATCTTCCACATACCCGTGCGTGGGTAGCGTGGCTACGCGAAGTTCGATCTCATCGGCGCCAGGTACTTTGTATTTGATTTTGCCGTCCTGGGGAAGACGTTTCTCGGTAATATCCAGATCCGCCATGATTTTAATGCGGGAGACGATAGCTGATCGATATTCAAACGGGAAATTTTTGTAAGAAATGCATTCGCCGTCAATGCGGAAGCGGACTTTCACCAGTTTGTCTTTTGTGTCTGGCTCAATATGAATATCGGATGCACGCTTGTCAAAGGCCTCGTTGATGGCTTCATTAATTATTTTGACAATATTTACGTCCGATTCTGAAATACCTGCCGCCGACTCCTTTTTGGAATCGCCATTGATGACGGCGGACAAAGTGCTTTCATCTTCCGGCTGGGCAATGTCGTAAAAATATTCAATAAATTTAAGGATGTCCTGTTTTGTCGCGGACCGGTATTCCACGAATTTTGTTTTCAGAATATTTTCAATCATATCTCTTTTGAGAATATTGTTGGGATCATCGACAATGATGACGATCTTTCCCGCCTGTATTTCCAATGGCACCCACAGTTCTCGCCTCAGATATTCGTAGCGCAGGTTTTTCAGCAGATGATCCGGAATGGCATATTCCCGGCTGAAAAGAACGGAATTGACGGTAGTGCACAGAGCGGATTTGCCAGGAAGGGCCCGCTTCTGCGGAGCTTTTTTGTATTCGGCATCTTCTTCAGAATTTGCTCCGTTTTTATGATTCATGAGGATGTTCCTTTAATGCGGATTTTGACGTATTTGCGGGAATCCTATAATTTTTCCGGAAATTCTTCCGCCGGAAGAGCTTCCGGCGGAAGAATTTCTGTGAATCAGGGCTTTTCAACGGTCAGGGCGACTGCCTGGGTGTAACGGACGACCACTTCATCCCCCTTCTTGATTTGTTTGAATTTTTTTACTTGTTTGCCGACTTTTACAGTTTTGGCGCTTCCATTCGGAAGTTTGAGCTTCAACGTTCGTTTTGCGTAGTTGGCTGAAAGAACCTGAGCGGTTGCCTCGACGGTATCAACCACCACGGCGCCCGGTTTATATCCGATGGGCGCCAACTCGACGGTTGTGGTTTCCGAAGCCGCCGGTTTTGCATCAGATTTTTCGACAAAGACAGCGATGGATTCAACATATCTGGCTTTGATCTGATCGTTTTCCTTGATCTCGTCAAAGTTTTTCACTTCCTGGCCTAGAACCACATCCATCATATTCCCGGCCGGTCCCTTAATGGTAACCATGCGTTTTGCCTGGTCAACCTTGACCACCGTTGCAGTGATGGAAATCGCATCCACAGCCATTCCACCCGGCTTGGCCATCTCTTTTTCCTTTGCGGCCGCAAAGGTCACAAGCGACAGAATGATCAAGGATACTAATCCTAAATAAGCGAATTTCTTCATATACTCTCCTTTTTGATATTGTTTTTTCGATACACCCTGGATTCCGGAGTCCATGCGGGTAAAATCCGCCGTGTGCCGAAATCCATAAGAAACATTTTGAATTCTTATAACCTCCTTTCCTGTTTTTCGTTTCACCCGATTCCTTATGGGTTTTCAATTTTAGTTTTGCGGTTGCCGAAAAACATCTGGACGACCCTGTCTTTGCCGATGACGCGGATGATTTCCCTCAAAGCGCAGAAAACCAGCAAAAGTACCGTGAGCCACATCTGAATCAGAAAAAACCTGTACCACTCGATTTCGCTGAACAAATGCCGACAGGCATTGACAATACTTTCATGTTCAAAAATGAGGGGGATGATTTGCCCCAGGTAATGGACCAAAAGCGCGGCCAGAAAATAAATCAGACCTTTCCAGAGCGTGTTGTAAATCAGCGGGCGGTCGGGAAATTTGTTGACGAAGGGCAGTTTGTCAACGACCAGCACCACTTTTCCGACCAGGAGCCCTCCGATGAGCGCTGCTCCGAATCCCATCCACGGAATCCCATACTGGCGCATGATCAGCTTGGTCGTGGTGGCGATCAGTCCAAAGGCGATCGTGAAGAAAATGGTGGGCGGCAGAATTTCAAAAAAAGCGTTTTTGATTTTCTCCCGAATCTTCATGCGAGGCCTTTCTCCCGATCGGATGTGAAATAGGCCATGGCGTCGTTGAACCCGTCTTCAATCCGGCGATTCAAAGTTTTTCTGGAAAAATCACTGCCCGAACCGAAAGCGCCTGCTCCCGTTTCACCGATGACCAAAGCCCGGTCGATCTTGCGGTGGCGGATTAAGTCCTTGTATCCTTCGTGATCCCGGATGGGGCTATCAGCAGGCAGAGACTTGTCTATTTTCTGCATCAGATCTACAAAGGTTCCGTATTTATTGAATAATTTACTATCTGTGGCAAATTTACTCGAAAAAAGAAGATTATAGAAACGTTCTGAAGCTTCCGCAAGCGTTCGGGGCAATGCTCCCGACATGCGGTGCAGGGCAATCATGATGACCTCGCGTTCAATATCGGGATTGTCTGGTTCCACCTGTTCCAAGGCATTGACCGCCACGCCCAGCGGCATATTCAGAAAAATGCCACCGTCCCAGTAGTAATCGCCGTCAATTTTCGTCATGGGAAACGTTACGGGAAAACTGCCGCTGGCGATGATGTGGTCAAGCGTGAGGGTAGTTTTTGAGTTGTCGAACTTTGCATACTCGCCGGTACGGACATTCACTGCTGTGACGATCAGTCTTGTTTTTTCCGGCTGATTGAGCTTGTCCGGATCGACAAACTCCGTTAGCGTTTCCTTCAGAAGATCTGTATCATAAATACTGCTGGTTTGCGACGGCGCAAAAAATGGCGCGGAGAGAAATTCCTGTTTAAGACGATACATGCCCGGATTCCCCAGAACGGACAAGTTTTGCTCGGAGATGTCCGCAAGCGGCCGGGGAACGCCGGGCGGGAAAAAAGCAAAGGAAGGCAACCAGGAATACATTGGCCAGGTAACACAAAACCTTTCCCTCCAAAGCTTGTCCAGTGTTGCCAAAGGATCTTCCTTGGCTCCGACGAGGATGGCGGCATTGATGGCGCCAATGGACACGCCGCTGACGACTTTCGGAAAGAAATTCTTGCCGCGCACGCTAAAGAGCGCTTTGAGAACGCCGTATTCATAAGCTCCAAGGGCGCCTCCTCCCTGCAAAGATAGCGCGGTAATGATTTTTTTGTTTTCCGATTCGGACATGACTATCTCATCCTCTAATATAGTTACTTTTTTAAAGATTCTGCCGGTAGTTGCGCATCCGGTGTCCATCCACCGCCCATCGCTTTATAAAGATTGATCAACGCTTTGAAAAGGCCACCGCGCGTTTGAACATAGTTTAATTCGATGTTGAAAAGATTTCGTTCTGCGTCAAGAACTTCCAGATTGCTGCTATATCCGTTATCATAACGCAGGCGGGCCAAATCCCGGTAATTGCGAAGGGCGGTCAGCTGTTTGAACAGGGCGTCGAGCTGCACCCTGGTTCGGTTTTGATCCACCAGGGAGTCTTCCACTTCCCGGAAAGCTGTCTGAATCGATTTTACATAATTGAGCAGAGCCTGCTTCTGAACGGCTTCGGATGCCTTGACCTGCCCCCAGGTCCGCCCTGCCGTAAAAATCGGTACCGTGATGTTGGCTCCCAGATTCCAGAATTGGGCTGGTCCTGAAAACAAGTTGGAAAGATCCGCACTGGCGGAACCGTAGGTTCCCGTCAGAGAAAGAGAAGGGAAATACGCCGCTTTCGCGACGCCGATTTTGGCGTTGGCGGAGATCATGTCCTGCTCCGCCTGCCGGATGTCGGGGCGTCTGGATAGGAGTTCCGAGGGCAGGCCGGCCGGAACGGCGGGAAGCTGCAGCTGATCAATGGTTAATCCTCGTTCGACAGGTCCGGGGTTGCGGCCTAAAAGGAGATTCAAGGCATTTTCTTGTTGAGCGATGCTTTTTTCCAGTTTGGGGATTGTTGCCCGTGTGTTTTCGTATTCCGATTGCATCTGGCTCAATTCCATGTCCGATATGACGCCGGCTTCGAAGCGCAGTTTGTAAATTTCGAGGGAATCTTTTCGGGTTTCCAAGGTTTCTTTGGCAATGACCAGCTGGCGGTCGTAATCCCGCAAATCAATGTAAGCGTTTACCACGGATGCCATAAGAGAAAGCAAAACGGCGCGATGAGCTTCTTCCTTGGAGAGAAGATCCGCCCGTGCGGATTCGGTGGAACGTCTTACCTTTCCCCAGAAATCAATTTCCCAGCTGGCGCTGACATTAGCTGCATAGGTGGAATAGGGGTTATCCACACCGGCGGGCCAACCGGCATACCCTTGTTCCGTTGCCCGTTGTTTTTCGGCGGACAAGCCACCCTGGATTTTGGGAAACAGATCCCCCCGTGTTGCAACAAAGCGTCCCCTGTATTCTTCAATACGGGCCGCTGCAATCAGAACGTCCTTATTTTCTTTCAGAGCGGTTTCCATGAGTTTGTTCAAAACGGGATCATTGAACTGCTTCCACCAGCACTCGTTGATCAGGATTTGTTTTTCATCATCCGCAAAGCGCCACTGTCCCGGCGTCTGGACATCGGGACGCTGGTAATCCGGACCGACCGCGCAGGCGGCAAAAAGAAAAATTATCGAAAAAAGAAAGAGTTTTCGAATCATTTATGCTTCCTCCTCTTCCGGATGTTTCTCTGCACCCACGATTTGCTCTTGGTCTTCCGGCGTCGTCTGTCTTTCCTTTTTTCCGAATTTTTCGGTTAATCTTTCCAGAAGATAATAAAAAAGAGGAATAAAAAAGATGGCGATAAGCGTTGCGCCCAGCATTCCGCCGATGACTCCTGTGCCGATGGAATGCCGGCTGTTGGCGGAGGCGCCGCTGGCAATGGCCAGGGGGACGCAGCCCAGAATAAACGCCAGAGATGTCATCACGATGGGCCGCAGCCGCATTTTTGATGCCTGAACGGCGGCGTCGTAGGCGCTTAATCCCTCTTCCCGCTTTAAAACGGCGAATTCAATAATTAAAATAGCGTTTTTTGCAGCCAGGGCAATCAGGGTGATCAGGCCGATTTGAAAATAGATGTCGTTGTCCTGGCCTCTGAACCAGATGGCGAGCAGTGCGCCAAAAATGGCAAAAGGGACGGCCAGCAAAACGCCGAAGGGAAGAGACCATTTTTCATACTGGGCGGCCAGGATAAGGAAAACCATAATTAATCCAAATACAAAGACAATTGCGGTCGTTCCCCCTGATTTCTTTTCTTCAAAGGATTCTCCGCTCCATGAAAAGGAGAAGTCTTCAGGAAGGGTTTCTCTGGCGAGACGTTCCATTGCCTCAATGGCGTCTCCGGAACTGTATCCCGGGGCCGGCCCGCCGATGACTTTTGCGGCGGGAAAATTATTAAACCGGCTTACGACATCCGGACCGGTGGTATCTTTTTTGGTCACCAGAGCTTTCAGAGGCACCATATTACCGCTTCGGGACCGGACATAAATCTGATCCATGTCCTCGGGACGGGAGCGGTATTCGGGCTCCGCCTGGAGAATCACCTGCCAGAGGCGACTGAATTTTGTGAACTGGCTGACATAGGAAGAGCCGAAGAGAATCTGGAGTGTGTTATAGACATCTTCGACGGGGACACCCAGGTTTTCTGATTTTTCCCGGTCCACATCCACCATCAACTGCTGCGAATTCACGTTTAGAAGGGTTTTGACTTCCTGGAGTTCCGGCTGTTTCGCGGCTTTGGCGAGAAATTCCTGAGTCACGGTTTCCAGCTTGGACATTCCTCCGGAACCGCGGTTTTGAATCCAGAATTCAAAACCGGCGGTCACACCCAGTCCGGGAATGGAAGGAGGGTTTAGTGGCATCACCACGCCGTCGCGGAATTTCATAAAGGCCATGGACAATTTTTTAATAATCGCAGGCGCCTGGAGTTCTTCCTTTTCTCTTTCCTCATATTCTTTCAGAGACAGAAACTGCAGGCCCGCACTGGTTTTTAACTGTCCATCCAAAATGCTGTAGCCATCCACTTCCACCACATTTTCAATAGCCGGGTGCTTTTCGTAAAGCATTTTTGCTTTTTGGTTCAAGGCCTGCGTGCGATCCAGACTGGCTGCGTCCGGAAGGAACGCAACCCCCAGGAGATAACCCTGGTCTTCGGAAGGAACGAAACTGGTGGGAAGATGCCGAAACAGGCCGAAGATACCGGCCAGCATGATGACGAAGATGCAAAGTGCCAGGGAAACGCGCTTGATCAAAAGCTGAACACCGCGGGAGTAACCTTCTGTCAGGCTTGCGAATTTGGCTTCAAACTGCCTGAAAAACCAGTTTTTCTTTCCATGCTGGGGTTTCAGGAGAATGGCGGCCATTGCGGGCGACAGGGTCAGAGCGACCAGTCCGGAAAAAACGACGGAAATGGCAATGGTGATGGCGAACTGTTTGTAGAGCTGTCCCGTCATACCACCCAGAAAAGCGACAGGGATGAAGACGGCGCAAAGAACCAAAACGATGGCGACCACCGGTCCTGTAACCTCTTCCATGGCCTTTTTGGCCGCCTCCTTGGGCGAGAGGTGAAATTCCCGCATATTTCTTTCCACATTTTCGATGACGACGATGGCGTCATCTACAACGATGCCGATAGCGAGCACCATGCCGAAAAGAGTCAGCATATTGATGGAAAAGCCAAAAAGCGTCATTCCGATAAACGTTCCGATAATCGAAACCGGAACGGCCAGAATAGGAATGATGGTGGCGCGGACGCTTTGCAAAAACAGAAAAACGACGATGATGACCAGCAGGCAGGCCTCAAAAAAGGTATGGATCACCTCTTTGATGGAAGCCCGGACAAACTTGGTCGTATCCATGGCGATTTTGTAATCCAATCCGTCTGGAAAGCTTTTTTTGAGTTCGATGAGGGTTTTTTCAACCTGTTTGGAGACTTCCAGGGAATTGGCGCCAGCTTGCTGATACACGGCAATAACCGTCGTTTCTTTGCCGTTCATGCGGCTGCGCAATCCATAGTCTTTGGCGCCAAGCTCAGCCCGGCCCACATCTTTGAGGCGCACCAAGGCGGTTCCCTCGCTGTTCGAGCGCAAAATGATGTTTTCAAATTCCGAGGGTTCCAGAAGACGCCCTCTGGTGGTCACAGAAAAGGTTTGCTCTACGCGTCCTTTGGTTGGGGCCTGACCGATTTTTCCCACCGCGAATTGTTGATTTTGATTTCTGATGGCGTTGGCCACGTCGGAGGCTGTGATGCCCAGTTGGATCAGGCGGTCGGGTTTCAGCCAGATGCGCATGGCATAGTCGGGCATGCCAAGAATGGCGGCTTCGCTGGCTCCTGGAATGCGTTTGATGGCATCGAGGATGTATAAATTGGTATAGTTGGCCACGTAGCGCTCATCATACCGGTTGTTGGGCGAGTAAACGCCGATAATCATCAGGAAACTGCTGGATTTTTTGCTGACGACGACGCCCTGCTGTTGGACGGATTGGGGAAGCTGCGGGAGGGCCTGGTTAACCCGGTTTTGAATGTCCACCTGAGCCATGTCGGGATTCGTGCCGATGTCGAAAAAGACACTCAATGTCATCATGCCTGAACTGGAGCTTGTCGAGTTCATATAGATCATATTATCCGCCCCGTTTACCTGTAGCTCGATGGGTGCGGCGATGTTTTCGGAGATGACGTCGGCGCTGGCGCCGGGGTACGATGCTGAAACGGTAACCACGGGGGGCGTAATGTCCGGATACTGGGCGATGGGCAGGTTGGTCATGGCGACCAGACCCGCAAGTACAATGATGATGGAAATGACGGAAGCGAAAATGGGACGATCGATGAAAAAATGGGAAATCATTTGCGGCCTCCGCTAAGGTTTCTCCGGCTTTGCCGGAGATTTTGGTTTTTTGGCGGGGGGTTCGCCTTGAGCTGTTGCGACGCCAATCATTTTTAAAGGAGCTTCCGGAGACATTTTCAGTAGATTATCCAAAATGATTTGTTCTCCGGCTGTCAGGCCGCTATTGATAAAAATGTCGTTTTCATGCCAGTCGCCAACCTGAACGGAGCGAAACTGGGCCTTTCCATCCTTTCCGGCGACCCAGACGAAGAACCCCTGGGCGCCCTGACTGACGGCGGATCTGGGAACCAGGATACCGTTGGGACGGATGCCGCCCTTGAGGCGCACACGGACGAATTGTCCCGGCCGGATCACTTTTGGAGAATGAATGGGATTGGGAATTTCAGCGCGAACCTGGTAAGTGCCTGTTTCGGAACTGAAAGAAGGATCGGCAAAATTCAGCCTGCCTTTTTGCGGAAAGATCGAACCATCGGCCATTCTTACTTCCACTTCAAAATTGCTTCCTTTGGGCATGGTAAAGAGCCCCTTGGCGACTTGATCATTGAGCTTGAGGTTTTCGTTTTCCGAAATGCTGAAGTCAACCCAGATGGGATCAATTTTGGCCACATAGGTGAGCAGACTGTCCTGTCCCATGGAGATGTAGCTGCCTTCCTGCTTTTTTGCGCGACCGGCCAAACCGTCCACGGGTGAAACAATCGTGGTGTAGCTGAGTTTGAGTTCCGCGTCCTGGACGCTTCCCTGGGCGGAAAAAACGGCGGCACGGGCGGTTTTTTCCGCGCTGACGGCATCATCGAGATCTTTCTGGCTGGCGGCGTTTCTTTCCGCCAGAGGGCGGACCCGCTTCAGGGTGGATTCGGCGTTGATCAGTTTGGCTTCCTGCTGGGCCAAAGCGCCGCGGGCCTGCTGGAGGGATGCTTCAAACGGCCGACGGTCGATCTGGAACATCGTCTGACCGGCCTTGACTCTTCCGCCCTCTTCATAGGTTTTCTTCTCCAGAAAACCTTCAACGCGGGCGCGGATTTCAACCTGATGGGAGCTTTCCGTTGTGCCGACAAATTCAATATCAATGGGAACATCCTTCGGCGTGACGGTCATGACAGTTACGGGAATGGGGCCTTTTGGCCGACCGCCTTCCTCTTTTTTTCCGCATCCCTCCATACCCACCGCAAGGACGACCATGACGGAGAACATCATGACATTAACAAGAAACGATCCGGTAAACTGTCTTTTGCGGCTCATACTGCTCAAACCTCCATAAAGAATGAAATTTCTGGCATCTGTTTTGAAACGCTTATGTTGTTCTTTCCTATAAAGATTCCATCTGATTATCAAGTCTTTAATTCTTTTCGTTCAAAATCGTCTTCTGGACAAAGTCTCCGTGCCGGATCTGTTTCTTCACCACAAAACGTCCTTCTTCATTGACGAAATACACGGCATACAGATCATTGACGACATCTCCCCACGCGTTAAAATAAATTTCGCCAGTGAGGCCGGATTTATTAAAATAGCGCTTATGCAGATAATCGGCGACATCCTGTGCCTGTGCTTTTTTCAGCATGGCAATGCTTTCTGTGACGGCCAGAAAGGCATTTCCGGCCAGAAGAGGATAGACAGATGACAGATGTCCCTGGTAGGCGTTTTGAAACCGGTCCAGAAAAGCCTTGGTTTGAGGAGATTCAAGATGTTCGGGATTGGGAGGACTTAAGAAATGAAAACCGGTTGCTGCTTTTATGCCTGCAATTTCAACCAATTCCGGATGATTGACTCCGTCTCCCCCCATCAGGGGTATCTTCCATGAAAGTTGCTGTTTGGCCAGGAGAAGCTTCGCCGCTTCAGGATAGTATCCGGCAAAAAAAATCATGTCTGGCGCGGTTGCTTGGATTTTTTTCAGTTCTTCAGAATAATCGGTCTTTTCCGCCGGAAGGGAACCTTTGTAAACCGTGTCGATCATCCAGGAGTGCAAGGAGTTGTCGATGGATGACGCCAATTCCTTTCCATACAGGCTGGAATCGGAAAGGAGCGCGACTCTTTTGAAGTTCAGGAGTCGGACAATTCTGACAAAAGCCTTGGCCTGCTCGTCGTCTGGGGGGCAGGTGCGGAAAAAATAGGGGAGACCTTTCCGTGTCAGAGATACGGCTGTTGAACCGTAGGATATTTGAATAACCGCTGCTTCATGGAAGATACCCTGAACGGCCTTAGTTTGATCCGACAGGTGCGGTCCGATGACGGCAAACACACCCCGGGCAACAAGGCGCGCCGCTGCCTCCCTTGCTTCCTTTTCATTGTTTCCTTCATGCGCGGCGATGATTTCGACTTTGTATGGCGTCAACGCATTGCGCTGATTGATGTCGGATGCCAAAAGCTCCAGAACCTGGCGGGACTGGATTCCCACACTGGCGAAGCGGCCCGTCAGGGGGCCGAGAAAACCGATTTTGACGGTTTGTTCCGCAAAAGCGGTTTGTGCCAGAAACAGCACGCAAAACAGCAGAAATATTTTTTTCAAGATAGATTCCCTCCTGTGTAAACTTGCCGTTTTTACGGAGCGGCGGTTTTCAGAATATCGTTAAAGACCTCTTTCACGGTCTCATCATTGAGAATCCCTACATGGGTGGCGTCAAAACCGTACGTCCTGACGGCTTTCAAATAAACGCGCCTGTCCAGTTGGCTGCGTAACGTGATGGTTCCATCGCTGCTGATCCCGGACTTGTTGCGGTAGCCGAAAAACATGAAAAAGGGGAGGTCTTCGGGTAGCTCGTTTTGATAGATATTCTTCAGAAAATCGCTTTCCGCGGCCACATCCAGCCAGCAGGGGACCATGACGGGAGCGGTTTTTGCTCCTTCGCGGGCTTCCTCGATGCCCCCGTAAGGCGAGGAAAGAGAAATATACATTTTCAGATAACGGGGCTTGCCGTCCCGACATAAGCGGTCAATGGCGGAGCGAGCCACAAGACCTCCCATGCTGTGAGCCACAATGATCAGATTCGATATGCCATAGCCCGGTGTTTGATCCAGTAAAATGATTGAACGGGCCAGCATATTGCCGAGGTTTTTCAGGGGCAGACCGGAAGGATAATAGAAAAACCAGGACTGAAATTTTTCTTTATCCAGTCCGTCAACAAGATACTTCCAGTCCTGTGGTGTTCCCTCCACACCATGAACAAAAATCACCAGAGTTTTTTTGGGATTGTATTTTTCCAGTTGGAAAAGAGTTCCCTGGGTGTGAGCCAGAAACTCCATCGGACGGTAAAGACCCATCGTGCCGAATCGGGGAGCAAAGAAGTCGTCATCAAGCGGTACGTATTTGTTTTTGTGCGCTAAATTATGAAAATGAATTGGCAGATTGGCCGTTTGCGGATGATCCATATCCAGGTGGATGGCCGGTCCTTGAAGAAGAACAGCGTCTTGTGCGTATTTTTTCTGTACAAGAACGGGTTTGCCAGATTGTGTTTGTCCAACCAGTTCATTTTCTTGGAAAAAATCGTCGTGGTTCAGATCGGCAAAGACATAAAGATCATATTCGCCCTCCGGCACGAAAAGGGAATAGTAAAGAAAAGGACTGACCAAAACCCGTTTGGCGACAATTTCGCGGTGCTGGAATCGGTCGGACACCGCGACAATGAGGATCGTTCCATCGTAGCCAGGGCGGAATTTCAGTTCGCCGAAAAGCGTGAAGCAGTTTTCCGGCGCGAGCTCCCGCAGAAGTTCCATTTTCGGCTGATGGTCAAACTCGCTTTTTAAATCACTTTTTTGTTTCACAAATTTCAGATATTCGCATCCCGAAAACGATGCAAGAAAAAAAAGGATCAAGACCAGGCCAGGAATCCCGCCTGGCAATTTACAATGCGATTTATTCATGGCGAACCTCCGGATCAACCCTCTGGTAAAAATATCATGGCTTCTTTGGCTGGTTTCCAAGCGGGTTCTTTTTAGACGCAATCCGGTGTTCCCGTCAATGAAAATATGTCTTTTGTTTGTTTTGATTCGCCAGGTACGCGATCCATTTGCTTGAGGTTTAGAGGTTGGTCAGGGATGATTTGTAACGGGATGATAGCGACCGTTTTTCAGGGCGGCGATCAAATCCTTACGGCTGGTAATACAATCCTCAAAACGGGTTGCGGAACGTCCTAGCTCATCCGGTGAGTGCGCGTCGCTGCCTCCGCACAGAAAGAGCGGATGTCGCAGGGTAAGCTCTTGAACTTTCCGGTTTTCCTCTTCGGAATTCCGACCGTTTACGCCTTCGACGATGCGGCAGGCGTTTTGTTTGAGCAAATTCCGATTGAGACTTCTGCCTTCCCGGCACGGGTGAGCGCCGATGGCAACGCCCTCTCTGTCGGAAACGATTTGCAAAAGCTCGCGAGAGGAAAGTCCCGGCTTCAAATCCTCAAAAGGGCCGAATAACAGAAAATCCCCGTCGGGCGTATCGTATTCCATGCCGAAAAGCAGGCAGAAGCCGTTGTCTTGAGGGCCTTCGGCGATTTCGTGACGGATGTCCATGCTGTTGTGGTCGGTGACGGCCACACCGTCGAGGCCGCGGCTTTTGGCCAGGCGGATGATCTCAGCCAGTTCCAGACGGCTGCACGGCGAGTGCGTGGTATGAACATGAAGATCAAAAATCATGTTGACTCTATACAGCTTTATTTGCAATAATACCAATAATTTTAAGGAATAACGCTTGATGATTTATTCCCTTACGGAATAGTTGTACAAATTTTATCGCCGTTTCATCGACGGGGATAAACGTATGGAGGCTTCATGAAAAAATGTTTGCTGATTCTTCTGGACGGTCTGGGCGACCGGTCTTTCCTTTCGCTGGAGCATCGTACTCCCTTGCAGGCCGCTTATACGCCAGCTCTGGATGCCATTGCCCGGAGCGGCGCAAGCGGGCTTTATCATGCCGCAAGTCTTGGGCAGGCGCTGCCCAGCGAAAACGCCCATTTTGCGATCTTCGGCTTCGACCCCGACGACTTCCCCGGCCGGGGGGCACTGGAGGCTTTAGGGGCGGGTGTGGCTCTTTCTGAAAACGATGTCGCGCTTCTGGCTCATCTGGCGAGTCTTAAAGAGGACAAGGGCTTCCTATTTACCCGGCGGGACACGCCGGCCGCGTCGCCCGCAGAAATTGAGGCCATTCTTTCCGCGCTTCCTGAAAAACGGATCGGAGAGGTTCGGATTCGCTTCCATCCTATCAAAGGTCTTTTTGGCGTTTTGATCCTGCAGGGCAATGTCAGTCCCTATGTCACTGATACCAACCACATGACGGACGGATGGCCTTTAATGGCGGTGGCGCCCTGGCAGCCGCATGCCCGGGATAACGCCGCGCGCGAGACGTCGAAAGCTCTTTCACGCTATCTTATCGACGTTTACCGGCATCTGGACGCGCATTCCGTCAATGCGGAAAGACGGCGTCGCGGAAACGATTCCATCAACGGACTGGTGACGCAGCGGGCGGGGCGGATCAAAACCATTTCGTCTTTTTCGGAACGTTATGGCTTAAAGGGGCTCTCGATTTCTTCCGGTGCGCTCTTCAAAGGGATGTGCGGTTATCTGGGGCTGGATTTTTTGCGGGGACGAGAATCCGATAATCCCGAAGAAGAAATTGCGGGGCGTCTGGTACAAGCCCGTGACGCCTTTGATGACTATGACTTTATTCATGTCCATACCAAAACGCCGGATGAAGCCGCCCACAAAAAAGATCCCCTTTTGAAAAAAAGCGTCATTGAAGCTCTAGACCGGGGCATAAGCCGGACGATTGGACCGTTTCTCGCCGATCCGGACATGCTGGTCATCGTAACGTCGGATCATTCGACACCCAGTGAAGGACCGCTCATCCATTCCGGAGAACCTGTGCCGCTGACCATGCACGGGTGCGGCGTAAGGCAAGACGGTGTGCAAACCTTCGACGAAGTCGCCTGCGCGCCGGGCGCGTTGGGAATGGTTCGAGGCAAGGAGATAATGTATCTTGTTCTTAATTATCTGAACAGAGCCAAGCTTGTGGGCATTATGGACACGCCCGTCGATCAGCCCTTCTGGCCGGGGCTTTATGACTGGTTTTCCTTGAAAGGCGAGAATTCAGGGGCAACAGAGGATACGGACCCATGAGCGAAAATAAATCAAGAACACTGGATTCTCTTTATGAAACGGGCGTCATCCACGGCCGCTTTCAGATTTTGCACTACGACCACCTGAAATATCTGCTGTCCGGCAAGGCGCTTTGCCGCCATCTGGTGGTGGGCGTCACCAACCCTGATCCGTTGCTGACGTTGGAAGATACGTCCGACCCGGAAAGAAGCCTTCCTTCAGCCAATCCGCTGACCTATTATGAACGGGCCGTCCTGATCCGTCTGGCCCTTGCCGAAAGCGGCATGGGGCTTGACACATTTACGATCGTGCCGTTTCCTGTTAACCGGCCGGAGCTGTACCGGTATTATGTCCCTCTGGACGCCGTCTTTTTTCTGTCCATTTATGACGATTGGGGGAGGAAAAAGAAAGCGCTTTTTGAAGAACAGGGACTGAACGTTTTCGTTTTGCGGGAGACGTCCGTTGACCAAAAGGGAATCTCCGCAACGACCGTCCGCGAGGCGATGATCAACGACAAAACCTGGGAGCATCTGGTTCCCGCCAGCGTGGCGGAAAAGCTCAAGGCATGGGGGATTCCTAATCGGTTGAAAAATAAATATTTGGAATAATCCATTCCTTAATATTCCAATTAGTAATTGGATTTATTCCAGACAATCATATATAGACTTTCCTGAAGTATGGACATCTTACTTAAGGAGACTATATATGACGAGTAATTCAGAACATAAAGACTGGGAACCCCAAATAGCAGCCATTGTCTGCAACTGGTGCACTTACGCGGGCGCCGATCTGGCCGGCATCAGCCGGATTCAGTATCCACCCAATGTCCGTATTATCCGTGTGCCCTGCACGGGCAGAATCAATCCTTTTTATATTGTAAAAGCCCTGCAAACCGGAGCCGACGGTATTTTAGTATCTGGTTGTCATCCGGGCGAATGCCACTACATTTCGGGAAACCTGGTGGCGCGCCGGAAATTCGCGGTGCTGAAAAGCTTTTTGAATTATATCGGCATCGAAAGCGATCGGACGATGTTTACCTGGGTATCCGCTTCCGAAGGTGACCGTTTTGCCCAGGTCATCCGGGGTGTGACCGAGAAGGTCAGAGCGCTGGGGCCGGCCAATAAACTGGTTAAAAAACTTTAGAAAGGGATTCTTATGCTGAATGTTACAGACAAAGCTTCGGAAGTTATCGCGGATTTTATGAAGAATCAAAAAGAAGGCGCGGCCATTCGCGTGTTGTTGAATATGGCCTGTTCCGGGCCCTCTCTGGGCATGGCGCTCGATGATGCCAATACGGAACTGGACGAAGTGATTTCCGCCGCTGGCGCGACATTCGTCATCGAAAAAGAGCTTTTAGATCAGGTCAAGCCGATCACCATCGATTTTATCACCACACCGCAGGGGGCGGGTTTCAAGCTGACATCCAGTTTGCCTGAAGGCGGCGGCTGTGGTTCCTGCAGTTGTCATTAAATGCCTGCGGGAAAATGGAAACTCTCTTTTACTGAGGAGATGGAGAGATACTTTAAATCTCTGGAAATTGAATCAGATTACCTCATGAATCTGTTAAGCACAACGGTCAGAAAAATTATTCATTCTGGCTTTGGGCAGAATTTGTCATTTGGATCCGTGATCGAAGGAAATACGATTGCCGGCGGCATTGCGGAACTTACCGTAGATCACTGCATTCGCATCAATTCCCTGCAGTTGAATCAATTGGATGAGGATGTCGCAATGGCGCTGATTGCCCATGAACTTGCCCATGATCATTTAAAGCATTTCCAGCATTGGAAAAATCATCTGGAAAACGAATACAATGCCGACAAGCTGGCCAGGGAATGGGGATTCAATATCGATCGGTTTCGCAAGATATGCGGACCGCCTCGCCTCAACAGCCGATTGTTGCAAATCGCCGTCATAA
>DAOLNX010000071.1:0-16324 GCA_035416785.1 Smithellaceae bacterium
CATGAAGGAATTGTAATCCACGCCGCCAAGACAACAAACATGATCTGTTGGCAATTCTCCCCTCAAGACTTCTAAAGCTTGAGGGGATTTTTTATGTCCATATCTATCGATTTTTCAACTCACCTCTTTTGATATTGACCTCATCCCCCGCCATCTGATAACTCATTGAAAAATATCAAGCCCTGCGGCATCTTGTTGAAAGTGAAAAAATATGGAAGAAGAAACCGTTGATGAGATTCTCGAGGGAAGTTTAAGGATCCACCAGTCCCGCCGAGGATACCGATTTAACCTGGATTCACTTCTGCTTGCACATTTTGCAAATTTGAAGCCCCGCTCCCGGAATATGGATCTGGGTTGCGGAAACGGCGTCATTTTACTTGTTCTGGCAAAGCGCTTTCCGGAAACATTCTGGGAAGGACTCGAAATTCAGCCGCAACTGGCCGCGCTGGCCGATAAAAATGTTCACCTCAACGGATTGACAAACCGGATTACCATATCTGTCCAAGATGCCCGAAAAGTCAAAAATAACTATCCGGCCCATTCCTTTGATCATGTGGTCTTCAATCCGCCCTACCGCAGGCTTTCCTCCGGGCAAATCAATCCCCATCCCGAAAAAGCTCTTGCCCGTCATGAAATTCAGGGCTCCCTTGCGGATTTCCTTTCTGCTTCTCGATACTTGCTAAAACCAGCGGGCCGTGTTTTTACCATTTATCCCGCCAAAAGACTGGTAGAAATGATTTATCTGTTTCGCATCAACAAGATTGAGCCGAAACGAATGAAGCTGGTCTTTTCCGACGCTTTATCCGATGCGGAATTTATCCTGGTGGAAGGCCGCAGTGGATCGCGTGAAGAACTGAAAATGGAGCCGCCGCTCTACATTTATGAAAAGCAAAAACAATATTCACAGGCCATGAAAAAAATCTTCAGCGATCTCGCTTCTCCTCTGGAAGCCGCCGGCGGCTGATTTCTTTTTGCATCACCCGGGCGACAACCTCCGCCAGTTCACGGTCGGAAATGGACTCCGTACATTCGGCAATCATTTTTTTGTCCCGATCCGAAAGGACGGCATTTTGCGCATGGAAAGCCTCCCGCTCCTCTTTATGAACATCCGGCTGATAACCGACAGAAAAGCGAATATCCCAGACAACCGTCTTTCCGGCCAATGCATTCAGTTTACTGCGAATCTCATCCTTCATGAAATGAAGCTGCTGAACCCACACCGATGAGGTGGTCCGGACAAACAGAGTTCCCTCTCTCCAACCGTCCGGCTGTGTCTGCACGGCGATCTTCTCGCCCACCGCTTTCGGCCAAAGCCGGACGATGTTGAATTCCCGAAATCTCGTCGTCATTCCTCTTTTTTGAAATGCTTTCGAGAGAATATCGCCGATGGGCTGAAGGTTTTTCCTGAAAGATCTTTTTATCATCGTCTTTTGTGAAACAGCCGGTCAGATCAATTTTTTGAATTCCAGTTCAAAAAGATCATAGGTGCGCTGGTCAAACAGAACGTGGCGTATTTTTTCAAGATCCGCATTCTCTCTGGCAAAATCGAAACAGATTTTCAAAGCCACATGTGCTGCATCCGAAACCGGATAACCGTAAATCCCGCAACTGATTGCCGGAAAGGCTATGCTTTTCAAACCATGTCGGACCGCGAGTTTCAGACTGTTTTGATAGGCGGACGCGAGCAGTCCAGCTTCATTGTGCCCCCCGCCACGATAAACGGGACCGACAGTATGAATCACATACCGGGCCGCCAGATTGCCCCCTGCCGTGATCACGGCCTGGCCTGTGGGACAGCCACCGATTTTTCGGCATTCAGCCATAATAGATGGCCCGCCGGCGCTGTGAATTGCGCCGTCCACACCCGCGCCGCCTGCCAGGCGGCTATTGGCCGCATTGACAATCGCATCCGTCTCTTCCAGGGTAATATCTCCGAGAAAAAGTTCGATGATCGTTTGAGAAATCTTTGTTTTCACCTTATGCTCTCCGCAAGAATTTTTTGGCCTTCTCCGTAAACCAGCATCCGGTAGGTTTTTTCAATTCTGTCCCAGTTGTATTCACGATCCATCGACCAGTAGCGGCCAATAACCGACACCACCTGCCCCAGATTCAAAGACAGGCACTTGGCTTCCACTTGTTGAATATAGCGAACACCGCTTTCCGCCTGCTCGCCGCGTCTGCCCAGCATGCCGTGAATAAAGAGACGGGGCACCTGCTGCTTTTTAGCCATATCCATCAAAGCGAAAAGGTGCTCGATAGAACCATGTGAACTGAAAAAAGAAACAATCCCCATTAGATGAAGCGCCGCGTTAGTTTGCCTGGCCGATTTCATCACGTTGAGAAAAGCCGGATTTCGCTGAAAATCTCCACTGGCAATGGACCGGTCGATTTTGAGACGATCAGAATACACCAGCCGACCTGCACCGATATGCAAATGCCCCGCTTCAGAATTACCCACCGTGTCCGGAGGCAGGCCGACAGCCACACCGGAAGCGGCTAGTTTTGCAAAGGGATACCGGCTCATCAAGCGATCCATAACAGAGGTTTCCGCACATGCAATTAAATTGCCGCAGGGATTCTCATTATATCCCCATCCGTCCAAAATCAGCAAAAGCACTCTTTTTACAGCAGGAAAAGCATGTCGCTCCTGAGCGATCAGCGACACACCGGTCATGGCCGAAGGCTTGGACAGGCCAAGAAGATCCAAAATGGTCGGAGCAATGTCGGTAAGAGCGCCTTCCTGCCTCAAGGTCAGACTCTTGTCCGGATGCAGCAGAATAAACGGAACCGGGCTGCTGGTATGACCTGTATCCACACCGCCGTCCGGATAAAGCCATTTTTCCACCGTCCCGTGATCAGCGGTCACGATCACCGCCACATTTTTTTGAAGCGCCTCATCAATCAAAATACCGGCATGATGATCCACCGCCTGAACGGCGCGAAGAACGGCCTTTTCATTTTCAATATGGCCGACAACATCCACATTTGGAAAATTCACCACCATAAAATGACAGTCGTTATCCTGAATTCTGCCGACCGCCGCACGTGTGATTTCCTCAATGGACATTTCGGGCGCCTCGTCAAATAATCTGACATCCTTTCGCGATGGAATAATGATTCTTTCTTCACCGGGCAGTGTCTCTGACTTTTTGCCATTGAAAAAGAAACCGACATGAACCGCTTTTTCCGCCTCGGTAATTTTGGCCTGCTTTAAACCATGATCAGAGATGACATCGCTTACCGTATCAGTAAGAATGCCATCCGGCGGATAAGCCACCTCTGCCTTTAATGCTTTGTCATACTCAATCATCGTCGCGTAATGGAGAGAAAGATTTGGTTCCACAGGAAACTTCGTAAAATTCCTGTCCGTCAGGCTCTGGGACAATTCAATTTCGCGTTCACCGCGAATGTTATAGAAAATGACCGAATCGCCGGCGGAGATTCGACCCACGGGAACACCATGAGCATCAGCAAAAACCAGAGGAAGCAGCGTTTCATCTTCCTGGCCCTGATCATAAGCGCTGCGGACAGCCAGGGACATGAGATATTGTTTTTCGGAATTCATAAAGATACCAGCCTTTTTTTCTGAGGTGTTTACTGTGCTTGTTTGTAGCGAAATACCTTCAGACTGTAAAGAGAAAAATATTTTATCAGCATGTCCTTCTCCTGCCACAATCTCAACATCCCCTGTATCCTCAACCCAATTTGAAGAGCGGCATTAAATTGCTTATTGACAGGCCGGAATCTTCTTTCTATACTGCATCCCATGAAAAAAGCTTATCGCCGGATCAGAAACGGATCGAAAGGACGTCATGAATAAATCAAACCAGTCAAAATCCATTTACACGAAATCCATCCATGCGGGTGAAGACCGGGCACGATATGCCGATTCCATCACCACCCCCATTGTTCAGTCCTCTACCTATACTTTCAAGGACAGCCGGGAAATTGAAGCCTACACCAAAAATGACAAAAAACGCTATGAATATGGAAGATACGGAAATCCTACGGAGAAAGTGGCGGAAAGGCGCCTGGCGGAGCTGGACAGAGCCGAAGAAGCCCTGATGTTTTCCTCGGGCATGATGGCCATCACAACCACCATTCTAGCGCTGGTGCAGTCCGGAGATCACATTGTCATCACAGACGATTGTTACGGAAAAACACTGGAATTCTGTCGATCCTACCTGAAAAGATTCGGCATTGAATGCACGATTGTGCCGTTCGGTGATTACGAACTGATGGACGCATCCATTAAAAAGAACACCCGCTTCATTTTTTCTGAATCTCCGACCAACCCGTATCTCAATGTATTTGACATGGTGAAGTTCAAGCAGATTGGCGACAAACATAAGGTGATCACCATTATTGATTCCACATTCGCCACGCCATTTAATCAGCGCCCCCTGGATTACGGCATTGATCTGGTCATCCACAGCGCCACCAAGTACCTGGCCGGTCACAACGATATTCTGGCCGGCGTACTTCTGGGACGAAGAGATTTAGTGCTCAAGGTTCGCGAGCTTCACAAATCCATGGGGGGCGTGATTGATCCGCACTGCTGTTATCTGCTCTTGCGCGGACTGAAAACATTTCCCCTGAGAGTCAAGACACAAAACGAAAGCGCCCTGCGAATTGCCGAATATCTGGAAAGCCATCCGAAAATCGAAAAAGTCTATTATCCTTTTCTGAAAAGCCACGCTCACTATGCTATCGCCAAAGAACAGATGATCGGAGGCGGGGGCGTCGTCACCTTCACCATTCAGGGAGATCTGGCCGCGGCCAAAAGGTTTATGGATTCACTGGAAATGATTTATATCGCGCCCAGCCTGGGAGGGGTGGAAACACTGATCACTCACCCCGCTACGGTAACTTATTACCGCTACACAAGGGAACAGCGTTATGATCTCGGCATCCTGGACAATCTTTTCCGCCTGGCAGTCGGCATTGAAGATATTGAAGACGTTATTCATGACTTGGAAAAAGGATTTGCCAATATTTGAAACCGGATTGAAATCCACAAAAAAGGGCCGGAGATTGTAAAGCTTTTCTCCGGCCCTTTTTGCTGAATCTGATGATGATACCGTCTATTCCTTGCTGATCAGAAGAGTGGCAACGTCGATAGCTTTTGCCGGATCTCCCTTGCCGTCCGTGCCATCGGCGATCTTTTTTCGAATTTTGGCTACAATGTTTTTCATGTCCAGTTTTGCGGCAGGAGCGATTTCACCCAGTATCACTTCCAGGGCGATGACATGACCGGCTACGCTGCCCAATTTTTGCGTCAGATAATCGATGTTATCCGCTGCTTGCCGCAACGATAACGCCAAGGTATTCAGGGATGTCCTGTTGGATTTGATCTTTTCAATCTCCACAGACATCATTTCAATGGTTTTGCCCGTCGCCGCACTGATTTTGGTAAGCAGTTCCAGATTTTCCGCCAGATACTCTTCTCCCGTCGGTTCTTTTACGCTTTCCGTTGCCGAAACCTTAACGGCTTTGGTTTTTACTTTTGGATCTTCGGTTTTTTTGCTTTTCGCTTTTGGAGTTTCGACCGTTTTGCTTTTTACATTTAAAGCTTTAACCGCACCCTTTTCCTTTTTGATCGCCATATCAGCTTTTCCTCCCTATCGTAATTTAAAACCAGTTTGCAGCGTCTTTGTTCTTCATGCCTTACCTTGATAACGTTGTCAAGCCGTTATTTTCATAGCCAATTCCCCGCTTCTTGATGGATCATACCCGCCAAGCGCCGAAATCCGGTTCCGAAACTGCGGAGAACAGATGGTCTCCAGCACGGCTTGGATGTTCGGATTGTGCAAATTTTTCGTCGGGATCACCAGATCATACTGCTCCCGATCCATGGGGATGAAATCCAGATCAAGGGCTTTCGCGGCCGAATAAATGGCCATGCCGCAATCCGCCGCTCCACTTAAAACATCAACAGCAATAGACATGTGCGAGAATTCCTCATGAGAATAGCCGCGAATGGCATTCGGTTGAATTCCCAAGCGCTCCAGATGATAATCCAGCAAAATTCGCGTGCCCGACCCCGCTTGCCTGTTCACAAACGAAACGTCGCCGCGCGTCAGATCCCTGATGCCTTGAATGCCCTTTGGATTGTTCTTTTGAATGATCAGCCCCTGATCCCGAAGAACAAGGTGAAACAGACTGATTTCCAGTCCTTTCAGATATCGCTGAATAAAAGAAACATTATATTCTCCGGTATGGACATCCAAAAGATGGGAACCGGCAAAATGGCAGACACCTTTCCTTATGGCGATCAGGCCGCCCAGACTGCCCACGTTTCCGGACGATATCCGGATATTTCTTCCTGTGGCCAGCCGGACCTCATCGGCAAGAATATCAATCGCAATATCATGGCTGCCGATAACGACAAGCGTATGATCCAGTTCCTCATTTTCCACCAGAATTTCCGCCTGAATTTCTTCATCCTGGCCGACACCTTCCGACGATGGCGGTATTCGGATCACCCCTTCAGCACGGGTCAGCGATGTGATGGATCCCGCGGATCGGGAAAGAGGCGTGGCAATGCAAATGTCTCCCACTCTTCCGATGTTCACACGGACAAATTCCTCCGTTCCCAGTTTTGAAGGAATCGCACGGGATGCCCGTACAGAAACCGACCGGCTCTTCGGAAGTTCCCGGCCCTGAAGATTAAAGAGCAGCGGCTTGGCAAATTGCTCAAATGAAAGAATTGCAGAAACAGGATACCCCGGAATCCCGATTACCGGTTTACCGCCTACGCCGCCCAGGATGGTCGGTTTTCCCGGCATCATGGCGACACCATGCACAAAAACCTGGCCAATCTTTTGAAGGATGGATGCCGTATAATCTTTGGACCCGGCCGATGACCCGGCATTGATCAGAATCAGATCCGCATCAGATTGCGACGCCTTCAGCAGGGCATCCCTGATCGAATCTTCCTCGTCCGGAACAACATCAAAAACCAACGGTTCTGCATGCGCCTCTCTCACCAACCCCGAAAGCGTTAGAGAATTCGAATCAATAATTCTGCCTTTTCCCAACTGTTTAAAATCGGACACCTCCCGGCTGCTGACGATTTCTGTTCCTGTGGGAATGATGATCACTTTGGGTGTGCTGCGGACACTTAAACGGAAAACACCCGCCGCGACGAGTGCCCCGATATCATAGGACCGAAGAACATGATTTTGCGAAAACAAAAGCTGCGTGGCAACAATGTCTTCGCCCACTTTTCGAATATTTTGCCAGGGATAAGCGGAAGACAGAATTTCAATGTGTCCCTCGTCTTGCTCATGAAGTTTTTCAACCATGATCACGGCATCATACCCATCGGGCAAAGCCTGGCCGGTATTGATCCAGACAGCATCCACCCCCGTTCTCAAAAGAACCGGACTTTGCTCCGTCGCGCCATACGTCGCTTCCGCCTTTACGGCAATGCCGTCCATGGCGGCGGAATGATACGTCGGAGCGGAGATGACCGCATAGACAGGCTCTGCTGTAACGCGCCCCAGCGCATCTTGCGTGTCAACGATTTCCGGACTGGATTTTTTTTTCTTCCATGCCTGGGAGAAAATGTCCTGCGCTTCCTCAAGCCCCTTCATGGCCAGATATACATTTCTTTTCATTTACACTTTTTCCTCAAACCCTTTGAAGAGCATCACCGACACTTCCTGTCCCTTGTAAAGCCCCTCCTCGTTTCGGTTGATCTTGACCAAACCCTGAGCTGCCACCAGCGTGGAAATCAGTCCGGACTTGCCGAATACCGGTTCCGCAAGCAATCGCCCTTCTGATGAATGGAGCTTAACCCGAACGTAGTCGTCTCTGCCGCTTGCCGACTCGATGTTCCGCGCCAATTCCGCCTTTACATATTGATGGCATTTATCAGACGTTTTTTCATCCCCGGATATTCTGGCCAGGAAAGGTTTGAGAAAAACTTCCGCCACAATCAAGGCAGCCGCCGCATGACCGGGCAAACCAAACAGAGCTTTGTTGTTGATTTCTGCAATGATAGTCGGTTTTCCCGGACTGATCGCAATGCCGTGAACCAGAAGCTTCATACCTTCAAAAGAATTCAAAACTTTTACCGTCATATCCCTTGCGCCCACGGAACTGCCGCCGGAAAGCCAGACCGTGTCGCAGCCTTCCAGCGCTTCTCGGACAGCTTCGCGGATCGCATCAAAGTTGTCTTCGCATAAGCCCGTTCTTACGGGAATTGCGCCGCACTGAAGGCAAAAAGCACTCAAGGCATAGCTATTGATATCTCGCACCTGCCCCGGTTTAGGCTTTCGATGAATGGGAATTACCTCGTCCCCCGTGGAAATAATCGTGACTTTCGGCCTTCTGAATACAGGTATTTTTTCAATGCCCAGACCAGCAAGAACCCCGATATCCTGGGGTCGCATCGTGTCGCCTCTTTGAAAAACAACCGTACCTTTTGCAAAATCATCCCCCCGGGCAATGACATTTTCCATGGGTGCAACCGCCCGGCTTACCTCTATCGTTTTTTCATCCACATCGTGGCAATATTCCAGCATCACCACCGCATCCGCGCCTTCGGGAAGCATCCCTCCGGTGGATATGCGCACGGCGTTCCCTGCGGAAACAACGGCTGTGGGCGCGCGGCCCATAACCACATCTCCGGACAATTCAAGAAAGGCTGGAAGGCTATCGGTTGCGCCAAAAGTATCCTTCGCCCGTACGGCATAACCGTCCATGGATGACCTGGAAAAATCCGGCAAATCCTCACCGGCGGTAATTTCCCGGCTCACAATACGATGAATGGCCTCTTCAATCGCAATGGTTTCCTCGCCCCTCGGACCAAACCCTTTCAGAAGCCCCTGCACCTCTTCAGATGTTTTGACTTGAAAAAACAAGAATCCTCTCCTTGATATTTCTGGATGTTCCCGGTTATGCGCTTCACCGGATCCATATTTCCTTCTGTTTTTAACAAATTCATGCCGAAATGTGAATCACTATTCTGTTGCCGAGAATAACCTTCATGAACAATTCTTTACAAATCCCTATTGGCAGTGTAAATTCTGGTGCCACAAATTTTCATAATGCTATACTGTAACCAACACGAAATCAGGAAGGCCGCCATGTCGTCCGCCATCATTTACGAGCGCTATCTTTGGTTTCACAACGCAATCAAAAACAACGGGCATCCAAACGCCAGAACCTTGGCTGAACAGTTTGAAATTACTCCCAAAACCGCCCAGCGCAATATCGAATTCATGCGCGACCGGCTGGGCGCACCTCTTCAATATGTGTCCACTCATCGGGGATACGAATACGAAGACAACACCTGGGAACTTCCCGGTTTGTGGCTTCATGAAGATGAACTGATTTCACTGGCGCTTTCTTACCGCCTGGCCGCCGCCGTGCCGGACAGTGAAATAAAAACTTCTTTAAAAACGTTTTTGAATAACATTATCGCCAATCACGCTTCCAACCATTTTAACATTGATGAACTGGGCAATAAAATCTCCGTCAAAAACATCACCTACGCCCGCACCAGCGAAACCGTCTTTCACAGGCTTCTGGATGCACTGCTTAAATCCCGGCCTGTGCGCATTGAATACTACTCGCCGCACAACGACCAGGCCACCGTCCGCGACATCCTGCCTTTGCACCTGCTCAATTACACCGGCACCTGGCACATCATTGCGCACTGCGGTGTCAAAAAGGAACTGCGCGATTTTGTCCTGTCGCGGATCAAAACCGTCTTGCCTTGTGACGCAAAAATCAGTGCACGTATCCCCACCACCCGTGTGAAGGATTACATCCGGCAAACCTTCGGCATCTTCCGGGGCCAAATGACGGCGGAAGTCTGCCTGCGCTTCACAAAGGATATTGCACCCTGGATTGCCGAGCAAAACTGGCATCCTGACCAGAAAATGACCGTTCAGAAAGACGGCAAACTGAACTTGACCTTTCCCGTGGCCGACTTCCGGGAAATCAAACGGGAAATCCTGCGCTATGGCGCGCAAGTGGAAGTGGTGGCACCCGCCGCCCTGAGAAGCGAAATTAAAGAAGAAATCAGAAAAATGAAAAATATTTACTGATAGGACATCAAATGGGGGTGCAGATGGCGTATAATAGCCAAAATGATGGCATCTGAGCACACACGATGATGAAAAATGAGCAGCTGGTATTTATTGACGTTGAAACAACAGGTCTTGATCATCGGAAAGGCCATAGAATTATTGAGGTAGGCGCAGTAGCCATGAAAAATGACCAAATTGTGTCCGAATATCAAAGCCTTATTCATGTGGATGTTCCGATCCCCAGACAGGTTTCCAGAATTCATGGCATTACCAATGAAATGCTGACCCGTCAGTCGGAACCGGAAAATGTTTTCCCGAAACTAAAAAACTTTATAACAGACAGCATCCTGGTTGCGCATAATGCCAAATTTGATATAGGTTTTTTACGATCGGAATTTAACCGACTAGAATTGAGCATTACCAATCAAATCTTTTGCACGCTGGAAATAAGCCGCAGACGCTACCCGCACCTGCCGAATTATAAACTGGAAACTCTTTATCGCCGACTCGTCGGGCCGGTGCCTGAAGATACAAAAAGACACCGAGCGCTTGACGACGCCCGCATGGTGGTGGCCATCTGGATGGCAATGGAGGGAAAATGACGGATTCAACACCTTCATATTACAGATACTGGGGAAAAGCAGACAGAGAAATGGGGAAATATCATCTGCTGCCGTATCATTGTCTGGATGTGGCGGCGGTAGGACATCAGCTTTTGTCTAACAATTCAAAACTTCTGTGCAAAATTTCTGCGCTAACCGGTTTAGAAAAAACAATCTGTTTGCGTTGGTTGAAAATGGGCCTTGTATTTCATGACATTGGCAAATTTTCGGAAACCTTTCAGAATTTAAGACCCGACTTACTAAATCAGTTGCAGGGTATTGCAAGCCTAAAGCAATACACTATCCGGCATGATAGTTTGGGAAATCTCTTCTTTAAATTTTTCTTAGAACAAGAGAATTCCTTATTTCATGAAGTCCCGGACGGCTCAACGGATGAATGGCAAGATGTCATTCTGACAATGATTAGAGCCTATACTGGACATCATGGCATACCTCCGCAGATGAAGGGCTCAAATGGCATGCCTCTGAATTATCATCGTTATTTTGGAGAAGCGGATTTTGCTGCAGCGGCAAGCTTTATTAAAGATGTTGACACAATAGGTAATGTTCTGCCTGATGAATATGTCTTTCCATCGACATATGATCTTGAAGTGATGTTGAAAAAGGCATCCTGGTTATTGGCTGGTTTCACCGTGCTTTGCGATTGGATTGGATCGAACAGTATTTGGTTTCCGTACATTGCGACGCAGATCAGTTTGGACAAATATTGGGAAACCATTGCTTTGCCGCAGGCTGCGCTTGCTATTCGTGCAGCCGGTATTAATGCCGGTATCCCGTTAGCCGAACAACCAGACTTTTCCTGCCTCTTCCCAAATATTCCAGCCCCCACACCATTGCAGGCTTTTGTCAATCAATATCTGCCTGAAAATTCACCGCACTTGTTTATACTTGAAGACATTACCGGCTCTGGTAAAACAGAGGCTGCACTGCTTTTGGCGGGACGTTTGATGGCTGCCGGATGCGGTAATGGACTGTTTTTGGCGCTGCCTACAATGGCGACGTCCAATGCCATGTATACCAGGCTTGCCAATGTTTATAGAAAACTGTTTATGGCTGAAACTGAACCAGCGCTTGTCCTTGCCCACAGTGCCCGGCACCTTTCTGAAAACTTCATAGCATCTGTTGGCGGGCAGAGAAACTATGGTGCAGATGAAGAGACGGCTGCTGCGCAATGTTCATCGTGGCTTGCCGACAATCGCAAAAAGGCGCAATTGGCTGATGTGGGCGTTGGGACACTTGATCAAGCATTGCTGGCAATCCTCCCCGCCCGTTTTCAATCTTTACGCCTCTTCGGTATGGCCAGTCATATCATTATCATTGATGAGGTACATGCCTACGATCCATATATGAACAAATTATTACAAAACCTGCTGACCTTTCATGCGGCTCTTGGAGGAAGCGCAATTATGCTTTCGGCAACTCTGCCGACACATACGCGGCGTGGCTTCATTACCGCTTTTGCTAATGGTTGCGACGACAATCAATGGCTGGAACAGAAAATCCAAGCCTATCCAATGGTTACTTCTTACACAAAAGAAACGGGCATTTGTGAAACATCCATTGAATCAGCTCCACAACGCCAATGCAGTGTACAGGTTTCACTCATTGACGAAGAAGACGAAGTCATAAAACAGATTATTGAAGCAACAGAAAAAGGATATTGTGTCTGCTGGATCAGGAATACGGTGAATGACGCTTTAAACGGGCATGAAAAACTGAAAGCAAAAGTGCATAAAGATAACTTAATGTTGTTTCACGCGCGTTTTGCCTTGGGTGATCGCCTTGATATCGAAAACGAAGTTTTAACTATATTTGGGAAAACAAGCACAGAAACGCTGCGCAACGGGAAAGTGCTGGTTGCTACACAGGTGGTCGAGCAGTCACTTGATTTGGACTTTGACCTGCTGATTTCCGATCTCGCACCTATGGACTTGTTGATACAAAGAGCAGGGCGGCTTCACCGCCATGCCCGCGACGAGAAAGGCAACCTTCTAGAAGAAGGCCCTGATCGACGTGACCCACCCCGAATGATAATACATGGCCCTTGGCCTGAAGAAAGTTCAGGCGGTGACTGGTTCAAATCCTTCTTTCCCAGGGCGGCGTTTGTCTATCCCAGTCATGGTTGCCTTTGGCTGACCGCCAGGCTCCTGTCTGAGAAAAAGCATCTAACGATGCCGGACGATGCAAGAATGATGATTGAGGCTGCCTTTTCCGAAAGCGCAGAAAAAATACCTGAACCACTCCAGCATCGCGATCAGCAAGCGGATGCAAAATGGCAAGCGGATAAAACACTTGCCCATATTAACATGCTCAAACTGGATGAAGGGTACGAAGCCACTGTAACCCAGTGGCGGGAGGACATGAAGACACCCACACGCCTGGGTAGTATGGATTCTGCCGTGCGACTGGCCTGTTGGGATGACAAAAAACTAACACCTTGGTACGCACATGGACGATTCCCGTGGGATATGAGCCAAGTCAATATCCATAGCAGTTTGGTTAATGCGGAAGTTATCCATGATGGAAAATTAGGTGAGGATATTTCCAGTTTAAAAGAGAGGTTACCGGACAAGGGCAAGTGGTCGCTTCTTGTTGTCCTTCAGCAAGACGGAAAAGGCAACTGGCGGGGCAAGGCGTTGAATAAAAAAAATGAAACTGTATTGATGGAATATGATCGGCTGACGGGCGTAAAGGTCATAACGAAGGAGGATTAAATGCATTTCAACCTAATTGATGAACGATGGATACCGGTAAGAAGACGGGATGGGATCAAAACCATTATAGCACCATGGGAGGTTACAGATCAGTTCAAAGAAAATCCGGTCGTGTCGCTTGACGCACCGCGGCCGGACTTTAACGGTGCACTGATTCAATTTCTAATTGGGCTTGTCCAGACGGTTGCCGCGCCGCAAAACGGTGCAGAATGGCGCAAGAAGCTTATTGAGCCACCTTCACCTGACGACTTGAAGAAGGCTTTTACAACAGTGCATCATGCCTTTGAACTCGGTGGTGATGGACCAAGATTCATGCAGGATTATGAAGGGATTGTAGCTGACGATTGTGGTGTTGATGGTTTATTGATCGAGACACCTGGTCAAAATGCTCTGGTAAATAATACAGATCACTTCATCAAGCGTAATGCAGTTTCTGGTCTTTGCCCAAGCTGTTGTGCCACCGCACTCTTTGCATTTCAAACCAACGCACCCGCTGGCGGCCCAGGCTATATGACATCTTTGCGTGGCGGTGGACCTTTGACAACTCTCGTTGCTGGCGATAACCATCACAGCACCTTATGGCAACTTGCATATTTGAATGTATTGGAAAAGGGCAAATTTGCAAGCACATGTGGAAATCCCGAACTTCTTGAAGATAAATATAAATTGCCATGGCTTGCTGAAACAAAAAAGGGGAAACGGAAAAAAGGTGATGTCTTTTACGGAGAAGATACAATCCCTGAAGCTGCTAATCCGGCAATTATGTTTTGGGCCATGCCCCGGCGTATCAGATTAAATTACTCATCTCTTTTATCAGGCACGTGTGACATTTGTGGAAACTATTCCAACAGACTGATTCATACTTACAAGGAAATTCCAGGTGGAGCAAGTTACAATGGTTGGCTTCATCCTTTATCCCCATACTACGAACAAACAGCGAAAGGTGAAAAAAGCATTTTACCTGTTCATGCGCAACCCAGCGGATTGACATATAGACATTGGCTTGGCTTTGTCATTCAGGACGACAACGAAAAAAAGATGCCCGCGCGTATTGTACATGAGTTTTACGATCGTTGGAAAAGTGGGTGGCAGTTCCGTTTATGGGCATTTGGCTACGACATGGATAAAATGAAAGCGCGTTGCTGGTACGAATCAACCATGCCGTTGCTTTGTGTGGATAATGCCATCAGACCTGATTATGAGGAGAGGGTTGCTGGCATGGTGAAGGCGTCCACCGAGATTGCCGGCAATACGCGGAGTGCACTTAAAAAAGCATGGTTCAGGCGGCCGGATAACGCCAAAGGAGACACAACATTTGTTGACAACAGCTTTTGGCAGGGCACAGAATCCGATTTCTATTTAACGTTAAATGATTTGATATCTGCACTCAACAATGGAAACGACACACAGGAAGTAAGCAGACAATGGCTTTCTGTCTTGTGTATTCATGCATTAAAAATATTTGACAATTACGTCTGGGAAGGGCCTATCGAAGATGCAGACCCAAAACGGGTTGTAATAGCTCGCAAAGAATTGGAACTGTACAACAGAGGCAAGAAGATCAAGGAACTTATTGGCCTATCGTTTGATAAGTCTACTACCGATAAAAAAATAAAGGGAAAAAAAGAAAAGAAACTGACCATAAAGTAACAACTTACACTATGAAATTAAAGAATAAAGGAGGAGGCATGGCAACAACATACCTGAGATTCAACGCAGATTCACCCGAGACCCATGTGCTTATTGATTGGTGGCGGGCATTAGATGCCAACAGAGGAGACCGGGCCGAACTGCGACGCTGCGCTACTTTGACGGAAGTGGCATTTACATCAGCTTACCACCGCTTGCGGTTTGCCGTAGGTAAACATGGTGCGGTAAATGATGATTCACTTGCGCTGGTGGCAGGACTAGCAGCGCGCGTCAAACTGGACATTAAAGAAAACACGCTGGCAGAACAAATGGCGACAGGAAAGACAGACGGATCTGCAAGAGTAAGCGGTTTACGCTTTCGACGTTTACTGAAAGTAAAAGAGGTCGATGACCTATTTTGCGCCATAGGGCGCGTTGTGGCGCTGTTAGGTGGGGCTGTGAATCTTCAAAGCCTCGCTAATAGTGTTTATTTTTGGAATGACAGAACACGGAAACAGTGGGCTTTTGAATACTATTCAAAGTCACCCTCGGAACAATAAATCATATAAAAAAGGAGAATCGAACATGAGCAACTTTATTCAACTGCATTTATTGACATCATATCCCCCTTCAAACTTAAACCGTGATGATCTGGGACGACCCAAAACAGCTATTATGGGTGGCAAGACACGGTTACGGGTATCTTCCCAAAGCTTAAAGCGGGCATGGCGAACCTCATTAATTTTTGCCGAGGCTATGAAAGGGCACATTGGTACCCGTACCAAGACAATGGGTATTGAAGTATATGAAGACTTAAAATCGAAAGGTGTTGCAGAGAAAAGTGCAAAAGAATGGGCAAGGCAGATCGCCGAGGTTTTCGGTAAAGGAAAGAAGGCCAATACGGCCAATCCGCTGGATGAACTGGAAATCGAACAGCTTGCCCACTTCAGTCCAGAGGAAAAAACAGAAATAGATGCGCTTGTGGATAAACTGGCAACAACCAAAGCCGCGCCATCCGACGATGATCTGAAATTGCTCAGAGAAAATCACACTGCCGCCGACATTGCCATGTTTGGCAGGATGCTGGCCAGTTCGCCCGCTTTCAATACTGAAGCAGCCGTTCAGGTGGCACATGCCATAACCGTTCATGATGTGGCGGTCGAAGATGATTACTTCACTGCAGTGGACGATCTGAATAAAGGCAACGAGGATATGGGGGCTGCCCACATCGGCGAGACAGAATTTGGTGCAGGCGTGTTTTATCTTTATATCTGCATCAACCGTGATCTTTTACAGGAAAACATGGGTGACAAGG
>DAOLNX010000072.1:0-15812 GCA_035416785.1 Smithellaceae bacterium
GACGCCAAAGACCTGATTTACGAAGGGATTGCGAACCATTGCGACAACCAGAGAAAAGCCTGTCAGGAGACTGTCGCTCCCGGGAGTGATCTGTAGGTTGAGTTTCTTTCAGGCTCTACCCAACCAACCTACAGAACTGATTGAAGTCCTTAATATTGCATGCTAATTATAGAACCTCCCCCGAACCCCCTCCAGAGGGGGACAAATAACGGGCTGGTTTTACCGTAACCGGCAAGGCGTCAGAAGGCAGGTGGCGGACTTGTTTAAATAGTAAAAATAGCAAATAAATACAAGAGCATAGGATTTAGAATGGGAAAAGAACGATATGCCGTAACCCATTTCGAAAGGAGTAGAACAATATGGAGATATCAGCTAGAAACATGGCCAGATTAGTAAGTTTTATTTATCAAATCGAGAAGGATACCTATCCGGAACCCCCTTCTAACGTTCATATCGACATAACGAACAAGGTGATGGATATCATTCTTGCGAAATGCTTATTTCCCCAAAACGCCAAAATTCTCGATGTCGGGTGCGGTCAGGGTCCTGCCCTGGATATATTAAAGCAGAGAGGATTTTGCGCAACCGGTATTGCTCTCAACGATAAAGACATTCAGGTTTGTCAAAGCAAAAACCATGTGGCGCTAAAAATGGATCAATCATTTATGGATTTTACAGATGGATGGTTCGATTTTGTTTGGGCACGACATGTGATTGAGCACAGCATCTTTCCTTACTTTACCTTGTCTGAATTCTGTCGCGTTTTGCGCCCAAAAGGAATTATGTATATGGAAGTACCTGCGCCGGAAACATCATGTCACCACGAAGCAAACCCCAATCACTACAGCGTTTTGGGACATGAGGCATGGGTATCCCTTTTGAAGCGATCTGGGTTTTATCTTCTTGATGAGCCAGTATTTAATTTTACAACCAGTTTAGGGCCGGACGTCTATTGGGGTTTTATTTGCATGAAAAATTGAGATCTTCTCCAACAGCATTAGGCGAAGTAAAATCCTGGATACGCGATCAAAAACCTTCCGGCATGAGATGATTTCGGTGCGCAAACGAAAAAAACTATGTACACCCATCTACAACTGCGACTATCCAATCGCCATGCGTCCGGTTTCGCCTGTGCGAATCCTGATGCACTCCTCCAGAGGGACAATAAATATTTTGCCGTCGCCAATGTGACCTGTTCGAGCGCCTTGGATAATCGCTTCCACCGTAGGTTTTACATAATCGTCATTGACGGCAATCTCAAATCGAATCCTTTCCATCAGTTCGCTCCCGGACGGACTTCCTTGATCCTCTTCGATTGTACCTGCCTGCGCTCCACGTCCGATCACCTTGGAAACCGTTATCTTGCCCACATGGACATCCAACAAGGCGTCCTTCACGTCTTTGAGTTTATCCGACTGCACAACCGCGACAATCATCTTCATCGTTATTCTCCTTCCGGCTTATGTACTTCAAAAACAATGCCAGAAAAGAATATTCTCCCTGTTGTTGAATATCATTGCCGATTGGCAAGTCGATCCGGATCATCAAAAGAACATTTTTGTGGCAATCCGGAAGATATGAAAGAAAACAGAACCGAAAAGAACCAAAAGTTTTTATGCGATTGGGCAATCGGTTTCAAGGCGGTCAATGTCCCTGAAAATTCTGTTATTTGGGAAGATCTTTTTTCCGCTGCAAGTCGCGTTCAGAGGCAATGGCGCGACCCGCCACTCGGCCGGTTAAAATGCATGCTCCCAGAAAGGTTCCTTCCGTCGAAGCTTTCCCATTGACTCCGGCCAGACCGGTTAATTCACCCACGGCATAAAGGCCGGGAATCGGTTTTCCTGCTCCGTCCAGCACACGGCAGGACATGTCAATGGCAACGCCTCCCATGCTTTTTCGCGTCATGGGAAAAAACTGAACAGCATAGAAGGGCGGCGTTTCAATCTTTGGAGGGTTTCCCCAAGGGGTTTTGACGCTGCCGATTCGTCCAAAATCTTCATCATTTTTTGCCTCCACCATTTTGTTCCAGCGTTTTAAGGTTTCCTCCAAAACATCGGGTGGCAATCCCGCCGCCCGGGCCAGATCCGAAATGGTATCGGCAGATTTTAGATAACGTTTCATTTGGGGGTTTTCAAAAAACCCTTTTTCAATGATCGGGCGAGTCCAGCCGGAAATATGAAGATGCTCGCGTGAGGCGCTGTCAAAAATCGCCCAATAGGTTGATCCGGGTTGTTTTAAAACTTCCGGAAAGGTTACACGGGTATCGCGGGACTCTCTCATAAAACGCCGTCCGGTTTTGTTCACCCAAATGGAAAAATCGTTGTAGGCGTTGATCCCTCTCATGCCCGACGGATTGGGCAAACCGGTCGGATAATTTAACTGGTACTGCATGTTTGTAAGCTTTCCGCCAACGGCCTGCGCCATTTCATGTCCTGAACCCGTGGCATGAATCCAACCGCCCGTCAGAAAACGCTCCGGATACGGCAAGTCCTTCGGCCAGTATTGATGAACCATTTTCAGATTGCTCTGAAAGCCGCCCGTTGCCAAAATCACTTCGGAGGCATAATAGTCCACCGGCGTCCCGCCACGGGTGTGTTCCGCGCGCACACCCGTAATGCGGTTTCCCTCGCGCATCAGTGAAATCACCTTTGTACCCATGATAAAAGTGACTTTCCCCATTTCTATGCAGTCCCGGTAAATCGGCTCCATGAGGGATTTTCCTTTGCCGACGACTTTATGCCATCTCGGGACGCTGTTGCCGGGCATCAGCACCACCTTTTTCTCAAACGCTACGCCAAGACCGATAAGCCAGTCATATATTTCATGGCGCGATTCATTGACATAGTAGCGGACCCATTCGAGGTTGGGACCAGGGCCATCTTCATCCCGCCCATAATTTACAAAATCCGCAAACGCCAATTCCGGTGAATCCGGTTCGCCACCCTGCTCCTGTTCCGGCGTTCCGACAATCGAGATTCCCCCCTCGCTCATCCTGGCAGCGGCGCCATATTCCTGAGACAATTCGATTACGGCCGAAGAAACACCGTGTTTTGATAATTCCCAGGCGGCCGACAATCCGGCGATGCCCGCACCAACGATAATAACCTCATAGCGCCTCTCCGGTTCGGCCGCTGCCGACAGGTGAAAAATCAATATGAAAATCAAGGTTATCAACGCTGTGAATGGGTTTTTTCCACGATGGATCATGATCATTCCTTTTCTTTCAACCTGTATTCTGTAAAGGTCGTGCTTTATGAAAGTATTCAGCGCCGGAGGGGCTTGCCTCCGACCCTATCCGATTGTTTTTGCACAGCCGGCAAAATCCTGACCATCACCTTTGGATTTGGCGTGGGCTGGAGCGGCTCGGGAATCAGAACGGCCCCTGTTCCCGGCTGCGCGGAAAAGAAGCCCAAAACCGCCCCATTGGATTCACGGAGAGGTTTGATGCGCACGGAGACGCTGGTTGCTCCTTCCGGAATCGTTGTGTTTGCAGGGATTTCAAAGAAACTATTCGGCCCATCGATCCCTACCCGAACCCCACTTCTCGGAGCAGGATGGTCTAAAAATACCTCTACCGTAAAAGGCTGCTGGGCAAATACGTTGGAAGGCGCCGAAACTTTGACAATTTGCGATGACCAGGGAGGTGTTTCTAAAAAACGGAAAAAAACATGACCTGAAGGCTGTGGAGTGTTTACATGATAGTATGTGTAAAGTTCGATAGGTTTATCTCCATACGGCTCATGGTTTCTCACCACAAGCGAGTATCGCTTTGTCGTTTGTCCCAGGGGAATCGGCAAAATCGAACCCAAATCCTCAATCTGGCCGGTATCTTCCCGCTTCAGCCAAAATAAACGGGCGGGAATTGCACAACTGATATGATCTCCCTTGCCTGCCGGCTGGTCAATATCAACCGTAAGCGTCACCGGATCTCCATGGCGTCCAAAGCTCGGCTCCAAGCGGGCGCCTTGCAAAACCGGTTTCCAGGGTTTAGAAGGCAGATTGCATTTTCCGGCAAGATGAGCGCTCCGAAGATTCCTATAACTTCCTGAAAAATAAAGAAATGGCATTCCATTCGTACAATCGTCCGTGAAGGCATTCCCCTCCGCCAGATTCCCGACAACGTTTCCCGTAAATGGGTTGACACCCGTAATGCGTCCATCATTTGTCATCACCGGAGTTGCACAGCGAGGTCCAAGAGCCGTCAAATAATTGCTGTAGCGGCCCGTCCAGCCAACCATCATGGTGCCGCTTGGACAAATCAGATCCACTTGCATTGATCTGGGAGGAATGGAATGTGGAGCGTCGCATGTGATGGGAAAGTAGACAGAGGATGGGTTGCGAAATCTTCCGTTCGTGCGCATCGCCTGGCAATGCAGTCCTTGGATGGACAATCCATCGGAATATTTGGCAACACTGATTCCTACGGCAACACTGTCGTTTGGGCAGCCTCGGCTGCACAGGGGGCCGGATCTGACGCCTCGCTCCGGCAAATTGTATTGCCCTTCAGCGTTACTATATTCGCCGGGGTCTGGCAAAGTGTCCGCAACCGCTATGGATACGGAAGTGACTAGGAGCATCATGACACAAAAAAACCGGGACTTGAAATATAACATTGGCCTATCTCCTTTCTTTGTTCAATGCGCGGTCATAGGTGGATCCATTCGCCGTCTTCAGGGATCAGGACCTTTTCAGACAATCCTTCTTGAAAAACAGCTTTCCTCAATAACTCCCGAGAAGTCAAGCAGTGATTGAAGGCGTCCAGATGAACCGCAACAACCCTGCCGGGCGCCATTTTGATGAAATCCAGTTGTTCTTGGATCGGCATGAGAATCGGCCCGCCAAAATCAAGCCTTGCCGTTCCTGCATTTAATATGGAAATCTCCGGACGCATGTCGTTCAACACATGGCGAACGGTTGGCGTCATAACGGTATCGCCGCAGATATACAAGGATTTTTCCCCCGACAATTCAATGAAATACCCCGCTCCCGGTCCCATGAGCCTACCGACAATTCCATATCCGTGTACGTTCGGAACGGGTGTGATCTGACCGGAAAGAAAATCCTGTTTCCGATTCAAATTCAGAGAAATCACATGGATATGGCGTTGTTTGAGAAAGCGTTCATCCGAAGCGATGCAGTAGGTCGGAACCTGCATAGACGCAAGCAGGTGGATTCCTTTTTTATCGAGATGATCAAAATGTCCATAACGACAATGAGTGATCAGTCCGCATGTGATCCGTTTCAAATCAACTTCGGCGTTCGGTGGTAAATCGACAATCGGATTGAGACGAGGCTTGCTGCGAAAAAGGACATAGGGGGGCAAACTTCCCTTGGGGTTCAAACAGGGATCCACCAAAATTCTATGTTCCTTGGAATGAATGATGATACAGGCATTCCGTAAATGTTGTATTTTCATAAAGCCTGCCCAAAGCCCCCCGTTTCAGAATCACCCGTTCAGATTGCCCGCAAAACAAGAAAAGGCATGCCGCCGCCATATCTCAACTTCCCAGATGAAAGAGTTTTGCAAGCTCCGCGTGAAGAAGTATGGCTCTGACAAAAGTGGGAATGAGCATAAAAATCATTCCTCCGACGACAAAAGACAAAGTGAGATTTTTCCAGGTCAGCACTCCCTGATTGGCCCATTGGATCATGAAATACAATCCGGCGGGTATATAAAGAAAGATCGCCGTGACCAGACCCGGAGAGTATTCATGTCCGAGAAGAGTGGCTGAAATATGAAGGAAAGAATTGGACAGAACCCACATACAGCCGGCCATTCCGGCCCAAAGGTATTTTCCTGGATTTTTATAGTAGAGATAACAGCCGAAGGACAGCACCACAAAGAACATAAAGTTGCCGATTAAATTCTGGGTCCAGTCAAACTTGCCGAAATATCGATCAGCCCATTCAACAAAACCTAAGGTAAATTCCTCCGCCATGTGCAAGCCGTAAATAAAGCACAGAAGAAATATTCTTGCCGGTTTTTCATCCATTAACTTTTCCTTATTCATGATTGCCAATCCTTGATGATGAACATTTTGTTAACTGGCGGGTTACTTCACCTCGGTTCCGGATCAAGATATATCATTGGAAACAACTCGCTCAATACAAACGCCATCTATTGGAAATCGCTTATCAACAATGAGCCTGGCTCCGGAGGTTTCAATCAAACTGTTGTCAAGCTCCATGGTCCTCTTGCAGGCCTCAAGATGCTCTGGCCGGCAATGTCCCGCAGGACACTTCCGAATCGTGTAAAGCCTTTGTCGCGGAGCGGTTTCGATAACATCATATTGCGCGCCAATCAGTTTCAGAAAAACTTCCCAGTTCCAAACCGCATTCTCATAGGATGCTTCTTTGCGGAAACCGAGAAATGCAAGCCTGGGAAGAAGGCGTCCCAAGAAACGGCTTGATAACCCGAACATTTTGCCCAAAAGAGGCATCTTGGCAACCCCCCGGCAGTACGATCCAAAAAACGGGATGGTTTTTAATATCATCCCTGAAAGTGTACCCATGGCTTCCATTCCAACAAACCTCCAAACAGAATAAAACAGCGACGGTAAACCATTCGCTGAATTGGTTATGCTTTTTTTAAGAATTCAATCGCCGCATCCATGTCTTCATTTGAGAAGCACTTCATTTCGATATTCTTGAATAACTTGCCTTCGATGCTCACAATGTCTTTCAACCATTTCTTGTCGGTCACGACGGCCGCTTTCCGGACATTCGATATCCCGACTTGATGTAAGTATTTGAACTCCTCAACCAATGCCGCTATTTCGATACCTTGAAATGACTCGATTATTTCAAGAATAACAATATTGCCATGACGCTTGATCTTTTCTTTCGCGTCGGAAAGCACCGTGATCATATCGCTTTCTGTGATTTTACCCCTCATGCGAAAACTAACGGCATGATCAATTCCAATATCTGTCATTTCAATCATAAATCCCTCCATTCTTTATTTTCTGCATCGCGAACCATCTGTCAGCTCATTAGCCTACTAGCGATTTGTTTTCATGATTATCCTCCCGCAGAACCCTATTTTTCACAGTGACAGTCCAGAAAATGTCCCTCGAACACCGCTCCCAGGAGAAGCCGTTTTTTATAGCCGGCAGCGACCGTACACGCGGAGAGATCGGAACCGTCACTGAGATAGAGTTCCCGGAAGGCATATCCTCCCTCTTGGTTCGCAAAAACCTCAAGAACCTGCGACGGCGACCTTTTCTGTGGATTGCCGGCATGTTGCACAAAGGTAAGCAACTTTGGATGAGAGCCGATGAGGATTCTCCCCTGTGCATCGACATCAATGTTGTCGACACCGCTGTTCACGTCGAGCTTATGCAGAAGCCGAAGATCGCCGCCTGCATCACGCTCGAACTTATAGAATGCTTTGCCCGTGGATGCGGCGGCGTACACATACTTCCCGTCACCGGTTGCCCACACGCCATTGGCATACTTTAAACCGTCCGCAACGACGCGCATCCGGACGCCATCATAATACACGATATTCGCGCGTGACAGCCTCAAATAGTCTTCCATCATTCTGCCCAGGTCAGAACGTAATCCATGATCATTGGTGAAGTAGAATTGCCTCGGTCCCACCGCGGCGATGTCGTTCGGGCTGACAATGAACTCATTTTCAATGGTCTCACGGTGGATCAGACCGCGATCCGTAATCTCAAATATCTCGATGCAGTTCCGGGGAAACGGGTGGCTGACAGCGAAAAGGTACTTCCGGTTGTCCGGCGCGGTGTAGAGGCTGATGCCGTGGGGTGCGAAGGGTATCTTCAAGCCGGCAGTAAGATTTGTAAGCACGGGCTTTCCCTCCAGGGTATAGGAATACAGGTGGCCCTGGCAGAATTTGCCTTTCATCAGAGACCTGAAGTCCGAACCAGAGATATAAGCCGTGCCGGTGGAATGGTCAATGGCGATGTCTTCAGAGCCGAGGACATTCGGCACCTTTGTGCAGCGGCAATCGGCATGCGGCTTCAGCTCCCTGAACTCGCCCGCATCCCTGACGATGGTGAACACAAAAATGCCCAGAATCACAAAAAGCACGAAACAGGTGATAACAACTTTCTTTTTCATCTTATGAGCTCCCGAAACGCATGCCTAAAGGTTCCACACAATATTATCCGTAACCTTATAGAAAAACGGATAGAAATTTACAATAGTCTTCCCTGAAAAAGCTCTGAGGAGCTTTCTCAGGTTAGCAGTCTGGCCACAACGGATTCATCGTTCAAAGCTTCATGATTGCTTCTGCAACCGGTACGACATTGCCGCCTACATCAATCCCGTCCCGCCCCTGGTTGCCAATGATTTGAACGTGCAGAATACTTCGACGCCCCATCTTTGTCCCCTGTTCGCTGATGAACTGTGTCCCCGCGTCACTCGATATTAGACCATGCCGGATCATGTATGCGGCAAGCGGTCCTGTTGAGCTTCCGGTTGCCGGATCTTCAGAGATGCCGTATTCAGGTGCAAACATTCTTGAATATGCGGCATGAGAGGTTGGTGTAAACACGAATACACACATTTTTTCGCCATGAAAACCTTGCTTCAAAACCGTGGAGCCATGAGCATCAAACCAAGATCGGTCAACGGCTTCTTTGTCTTTCAAGGCAATGAAGATTGTCGGATTACCGGCACTAACGAGTTGCGGATCAATATCCAGAAGATCACTTGAATCGATCCCGAGAGCCTGTGCACAAGTTCTCCGGTCAAAAGTCCTTCCCCATTGGATAGGAGGTGTTCGCAGCCAAATCAGCGAACGCTGATCTGTGTCCACACGAATTTGTACGGGACCGACTTTTTCCTCCAGCAAAAAGTTTTTGGTGTTCAAGGGGAGAATTCCTTCGTCTAAAAGAACGAAGCTTGTTCCAATAGTTGGATGACCCGCAAAGTCCATCTCCTTTTCCGGGGTGAATATCCGCACACCCGCCGCGCAATCGGCGCGGGTTGCCGGAACGACAAAACTGGTTTCTGAAAGGTTCAGTTCTCTGGCAATCTTTTGCATGGTTCCATCGTCAAGTCCGGAAGTGTCTGGAAACACGGCAAGAGCATTTCCTTGCAGCGGCCGATCCGTAAAGACATCTACAATACGATAACGGTATGTCTTTGCACAGCTCATCGTTTTTTATCCCTGTTTTAACTTCGGCGGAAATCACGCGCCCACGGACAACCGCTTTTTAGGCCGATGTTCATCTCAGGAGTGAATCTTTTTACTTTCCATCACCCAATTTTAGAAATGAATCAAAAGTTTCTTTCGAAAGTTGAATAGATGAAACATATTCAATTTTTCTATTAGGTTGGTCATAAATTTCCATAATCGGGTTTTGAGGGTGTTTTTGTTGAGTAATATAAGCAGCCAACCTTGGATAAACTTTGAAAATACCGATAAAAACAGATATCTTGCCCTTGTAAGGAAACTCTGCAATAATACTTCGTGACAATGGATATTCTTTAACACCATATTTGTGCCTCAAGTTTCCCAAGTCTTTGACATTGTTACCTTCTATGATACAACCAGCAATGCTTCGTAATTGGTCTGTCGTTACGTTTTGTGGATTGTCGAAATAAATTCCAAACCCCTTTGTTGTTTCAATATGATAATTTTCTTTCAAGTCGTTATAGATCTTGTCCATTATAGGACCGACATTTTTGTAATCTCCAAAATGCTTTTGATAAACAAGCAAATATGGACCAGCTTCTCTCTGTGTAATTTTGACAGGTGTAAAAAGGCCATACCATGAAAGGATTATGATCATGACCGTAACAATAAAAATTACTATGATACCTAGCGCCTTGATTATCTTCATTTATTTCTCTACCTTACCCGTAGGATTTTTCTTCCCACAGAACAGACGATTTGTCAATGGATACTAATGTTATATCAAGGACTTCGAATGGATTACGCAGCCTGGACTTTCCGGAAATATTGAATGATTCCTTTTTTGTCTGCGAAACCGAGGGAAAACCGGTGCCATTGGCACTATCGATTTATGTCCGTTCGGCAAGGCTTATACAGAACTCGGGCCCCAACGCAAAGGACACGGTTTTTCCGGAAACTGGACTACGGGAGATCCCCTGATACCCGATTTGCCTTTTGACTTGGACACACGGAATGTGATAGGTTTTCGGCAAATTCCAGAAAGCAGGAAAATCACGTCATCAACAAATTATTTGGCAATACAACGGGGCTGGGCGCCCAGCAGATCAAATCCTTGGAGTATCTCTACCGCCGCCGCGTCACTCCGGAAATTCTGATCAGCCATGAGCTGGCGCGGGAAATTTCTGCCTTGTCCGGTGCCATCAATCGTCAGATCGGCCTCTTGATTAACCGGCAAGGGGAAATCAGCATGGTCATTGTCGGCGATCATAAAGGGATCCTGATTCCCAGCCTGGACCGTTTCCGCGCGGCATCCACTCGTTTCAAGGGGTTGCGCCTGATGCACACGCATCTGAAGGGAGAGGAGCTATCTCCTGAAGATTTAACAGATTTGTCTCATCTCCGACTGGATGCCATCGGCGCGTTACAGGTGCGCGAAGACGGTTCTCCCGGCAAGCTTTTCTGGGCACACCTGGTTCCGGAAAATCCGCAAGGCGATTACTGGCTGATCCATGAACCGCAGGAACCCCATCGCCTGAATCTGAATTTTCTATCCTTCATCAATGCATTGGAAGACGAGTTTGCCAGACAGCAAAAAACCCGCAAAATTGACGCGGCGGAAAAAGCGATGCTGGTGCGTGTGGAATGTAATCCTCCGGACGGCAGTGCAGAAGCATCCATCGATGAACTGCGTCAACTGGCCAAAACCTGCGGAGTGGAAGTTTTTGATATCCAGATTCAATACCGCCCGCAGCCGGACCCGAAATATGTTGTGGGCCGGGGAAGGCTGGAAGCCATTGATTTGCGGGCCACGCAAATCGGTGCGAATCTTTTGATTTTCGATCATGAATTGACGCCAGCTCAGGTTCGTTCCATTAGTGATTTCACGGGCTTAAAGATTATCGACCGCACACAGGTCATCTTGGACATTTTTGCCCACCGTGCGCATAGCCGAGAGGGAAAAATCCAGGTGGAACTGGCGCAGCTCAAATATCTGCTGCCGCGCCTGATGCACAAAGACACCTCTCTTTCCCGTCTGGCCGGTGGTATCGGTGGCGTGGGCCCAGGTGAAACCAAGCTGGAGATTGACCGACGACGAGTGCGCGAACGCATCAACCGTCTGGAAAAGGATTTGAAATCCATCACGAAATCGCGCGGACAAAGGCGTGGAAGGCGCAACCGGTCCGGCCTGCCCGTGATTTCCATTATCGGTTATACCAACGCGGGCAAATCGACGCTGCTCAACACGCTGACACAAAGCGCCGTGCTGGCCGAGGATAAGCTTTTCGCCACCCTGGATACCAAAAGCGCCCGCCTGCGGTTTCCCCAGGATACGGAAGCGATTATTACCGACACCGTGGGGTTTATCCGCAATCTGCCCCGGGAATTGTTCAGCGCTTTCCGGGCGACGCTTGATGAGCTAAACGAAGCCGATCTACTTTTACATGTCATCGATATCAGCAGTCCGCGATTTGAAGAACAGATGGCCGCCGTGGGCGACATTCTGCAAGATCTGGATATTCAAAATAAAAAAATGATCAAAGTTTTCAATAAGTCGGATCGTTTTGACGATAAGGAATTGCTGGATCATCTGTGCAGACGATTTGAGGCCGTGGCGGTATCGGCGCTGGACAAATCATCGCTTTTCGGACTGCTGGAAAAAATGGAATCAGCGCTGCCCGATACAGACTTTTCAGGAAGCATGTTTTATGCTAGACAGGATTAGCGAACGTGCAGGATTTCTCGCTGATCGGATAGAAAGTGAAAAAATACCGTAGCATGATTCAATTGACGGCCACTGAAACCCTTCTGGCAACAGTGTTTTTTTCATCCAGTTTTTTTGCCGCCGAAAAGCTGCTCACCATGGTTCATACCAATGATATGCATGCTCTTGCGTTGGTTTTTACTGATCATTATTGCCGCACTTGCGGCTATCAAGTCTAGAAAGAAGGTAAGTGGCCGAAAATGCTCAACAAAGATTTTATTGAAATCCGCTGGCATGGACGTGGCGGCCAGGGAGCGATCACGGCAGCCAAAATTGTGGCTGGAGCCGCGTTTGTTTCGGGTTATGAAGGCGTGGTCATGGCGCCCAGCTTTGGAACCGAGCGCCGGGGAGCGCCGGTCATGACTTCTCTGACCATCTCCCGGGAAAAAATTTACGATTTGTCTCCGATTGAAAAACCCGACATTGTAGTGATTCTGGATCATCTGCTGCTGAAAGAATCGGATGTGCTTCACGGCCTAAAACCCGGTGGAATCATTGTTTTAAATTCACCCATGCCTTTTGAATCTTATGATTATCCGGATTACCAACTGGCCGTGGCGGATATCACGGCCATTTCCGTCGAGGCGGGGCTTCCGCACGGAATGGTGAACACCGGAATCATCGGTTCCCTGGAAAAAGCGACACATATTCTGGGAATCGATATTCTGACTCAGGGCATTGAAAAGGAATTTCGCACCAGAAAGCCTGAAAGAAACGCGCAGGCGGCCAGAATTGCCTATGAGCGGACGGTGACGGGAGGATAAAGCATATGGGTACACGAAATTATAAAAGAAAAACATCTCACAGCGAATCAGGACCGGGTGACGGCGGAAAAACCGGGTCATGGCGGGTCGAGCGTCCCGTGCATGATCCAAGCCTCTGTATTCCTTGCAAAAGAAACAAAGAAGCCTGCTTTATTTGTTGGCTGTTCTGTCCGGAAGTGGTGATTTCCAGGACCATACCGCCAAAGGTGAATCTGGAATACTGCAAGGGTTGCGGCATCTGCGCCGAGGAATGCCCGACAAAGTCCATCACCATGGTGGATGAGGCCAAATTTACAGAAGAAGATAAGGATGAAGCATGCATATCATTGAAAACGGAAACGTAGCCGCAGCCATCGGCGTCAGGCTTTGCCGGGCGAATGTCATTGCCGCCTATCCCATCACGCCACAGACCCCTTTGACAGAAAAGCTATCCGAGTATGTAGAAGCGGGAGAAATGAAAGCCGAATATATTCCTGTTGAAAGCGAGCATTCGGCCATGGCGGTCTGCATCGCCGCTTCGTCAGCGGGCGCCCGAGCATTTACCGCCACCAGTGCCAACGGGTTGCTTTACATGCACGAGCAGATCCAATGGGCCGCCGGCGCCCGGCTACCCATTGTCATGTGCCTGGTCAACCGGGCCGTTGGCGCGCCGTGGAACATCTGGAACGACCAGCAGGATTCCATCTCCCAGCGTGACACCGGCTGGATCCAGATGTATTGTGCCGATCATCAGCAAATTATCGATTCGGTCATCAAAGCGTTCCGTCTGGCGGAAAAAGTGAGCATTCCCGTGATGGTCTGTTACGACGGCTATATTCTTTCTCACACCTACATGCCGTTTGATGTGCCAGAAGAGCGTCAGGTGGATGAGTATCTGCCGCCTTTCCAGCCGGAATACGCTTTGAGGCCCGAAGATCCTGCTAATTTAAACACGGTGACCCTTCCCGATGTACGCAAAGATGTTCATGGCGAGATGGCTCATGGATATATGGAAATTCGCTATCTGCTTCAGGAAGACATGCGCAAAGCGCTGAATGTAGCGGCGGAAGTGGAAAAAAGTTTTGCCGAAATCTTTGGACGGGGCGGCAATCCTTATTTGGAGGATTATCGCTGTGATGATGCGGACTTTGTCGCTGTCGGCCTGGGATCACTTACCTATCAGTTGAGAGTTTCCGTTGACACCTTAAGAAAGGAAGGAATCAAAGCTGGCGTCCTCGGGCTTCGCTATTATCGTCCTTTTCCGGACGAGGCCATCTTTAACGCCTTGAAAGGAAAGAAGAAAGTCATCGTTTTTGAAAAAGCGTTAAGCTACGGCTATGAGGGCGCTCTGGCGTCCGACGTAAAATCAGCGCTTTATGAATATCTTGCAGCGACAGGCAACTTGCCGGTGGTTCAGAATTTTATTACGGGCATCGGCGGTCGTGAAATACGAACAGAAGATCTAACAAAATACTTTAGAGCAGCAACACAAAGTCGGGTATCCAAAGAGCCTTTCTGGATCGGGCTGAAATTATAGGAGAAGAATGTCATGCAGGCCAAAACAACCATTTTAAGTTTACCAACCGAGGAGTTTGTTCATCCGGGAACCAGAGCATGCACCGGCTGCGGATTGGCGATTGCCTACCGGGTGGGCCTCAAAGCCTTGGGCAAAGACACGATTCTGGTTGTGCCGCCAAGCTGCCTGACGGTTTTGCAGGGGCTTTATCCCGTGGCATCCACCATGCTTCCCTGTCTGAACGTGACTTTCGCCTCAACCGCTGCCGCGGCCACCGGCGTTCTGGCCGCATTAAAAACTCAGGATAACCACCACACGACGGTCGCCGCCTGGGCAGGTGATGGCGGAACCGCCGACATCGGTTTGCAGGCCCTTTCGGGAGCGGCGGAACGGGGCGACAACTTCATCTTTTTCTGTTACGATAATGAAGGATACATGAACACAGGAGCACAACGATCCGGAACAACCCCCATCGGGGCCATCACTGCCAACACCCCGTTTAAGGGAAAGGCGCAACAGAAAAAGGACGTCACGGCCATCATGGCAGCGCACAAATTGAGCTATGTGGCTGCTTGTTCGGCAGCATATCCTCTTGATCTTTATGATAAAATTAAAAATTGCCTTTCTCTGCCGGGCGCCAAATATTTTCATATTCATATTCCCTGCCCTCCCGGCTGGGGTTACGATCCGAGATATGGCATCAAAATTGGGCGGCTGGCGGTCGAAACAGGCTATTATGATTTGTATGAAATCATTTCCGGCCGATTGAGACTAACGGCGGCTTCCGAGAAACTGATCGAAAAACGAAAGCTGATTCCGGTTCGGGAATATTTCCGTTCTCAAAGCCGTTTCAAAACCCTTAATGACGAACAGATTGAAAACATTCAGCGCCAGATCAATGAAAAATGGGCTGGCTATTATTCAAAAGACGAGGCATAACAGCTGACCGCAAATGGGCTGGAGTGAATATGGAATCTCTGAAAACAACATATCGGGCCGATATTGCAAACCTTGAAAACATTCTGGATTTTACAGGAAAATGCGCGGAGCAATTCGGGCTGGCCGAAAAAAGAAAGTTCGGACTGCTGGTGGCGGTGGAAGAAGCGTTTGTCAATGTCTGTCATTACGCCTATCCCGATGGAGAGGGTGAAGTGGATTTGATTTGCGAAGGCGACGAGCATTCTTTTGCTGTTACGCTGAAGGACAGAGGAGTTGCGTTTAATGTTCTATCATTGCCGGATCCGGATATTACCTCCGGCGTTTCAGAACGGAAAATCGGAGGTCTGGGAATTTATTTCATCCGCAAACTAACAGACGACGTGAGCTACCGCCGGGAAAACGGACAAAACATTCTCCGTATGGTTCTGACCACGCCGAAGGGCAGCTAAACATTACGAAAAATCTCTAATTTTATCTTTACCACAGAGTTGATTATATGCTATAGAGCGCCGTCGATTGGAAACAAAACGCGCCCATGGCTCAGCTGGATAGAGCGCCAGACTACGAATCTGGATGTCCCAAGTTCGAATCTTGGTGGGCGCGCCAATAAAAATAAGGGGTTATGAGTCGGTAAAGCGATTTATAACCCTTGTTTTTTGGCTACTGTGATAAAATTGTGATAGGCTCCTTTTTCTCTTTATCCAATACCTTTATGTCTGTCATCATTTACGGGTTCATAAA